>CAYXXQ010000008.1:0-27824 GCA_964469075.1 uncultured Rhodobacter sp. | reverse complement strand
TGGCGCTTGACGGGTTTGGGCTGGGGCCTGACAACCAGTCCTGGGGTGGGGAATTGCTGGCTGTTGACGGCGTATCCTTTCAGCGGCTTGGCCATCTGGCGCCCTTGCCGCAACCGGGCGGTGATATCGCCGCGCGAGAGCCCTGGCGCATGGCGTCGGCGGTGCTGCATCGGCTTGGCCGGGCAGATGAAATTGCCGCGCGTTTCACCGATCAGCCCCAAGCCGGGTTGCTGGCGCAGATGTTGGCGCGTGGGGTCAATTGCCCGGAAACCACAAGCTGCGGGCGGCTGTTTGATGCGGCCGCCGGGCTTTTAAATATCCTGCCAGTGGCGCAATTTGAGGGGCAGGCGCCGATGGCGCTAGAGGCTCTGGTGACCGCGCCTGAGATCATGCCTGACGGCTGGACGATCACCGACAATGTGCTTAGTTTCAGCCCGTTGTTGGGTCACCTGCCGGGCATGACCCCGCGTGATGGCGCCAACCTGTTTCACGGCACCCTTGCCGCCGGGCTTGCCGATCTGACCAAGCAGGCAGCGGCCAAGACAGGGCTTTACACCCTAGCCCTTGGTGGAGGATGCTGTTTGAACAAGGTGTTAACCGGCCTGCTGGAAACCCAACTGACGCATGCCGGTATGACCGTGCTGAAACCTGCACGACTGCCCGCAGGCGATCAAGGGCTTAGTTTCGGTCAGGCCGTCGCCGCTGGCCTTTGGGCCGAACAGAACCTGTAAAGGAGAGACCGCATGTGCCTTGCTATCCCTGCCAAAATCGTCGCGTTGCGTGACGATGGCCTGGCCGATATCGAACTTGACGGTGTGATCAAAGAGGTCTCGCTTGAACTGGTCGACGGGGTCGGCCCCGGTGATTATGTGATCGTGCATGTTGGCTACGCCCTGGCAAAGCTTGACCCGGCGGAGGCCGCGCGCACCCTGAAACTTTTTGCTGAAACGGGACAAGCGGCATGAAGTATATTGACGAATTTCGCGACCCGGTTCTGGCCAAAACCCTGGCAAGCGCGATTGAGGCTGAGGCGTCACCTGATCGCATTTACAGGTTCATGGAGTTTTGTGGCGGTCATACCCACGCGATTGCACGCTACGGGGTTGAAGACCTGTTGCCCGAAAGGATCAAGATGATCCACGGCCCGGGCTGCCCGGTTTGCGTGTTGCCGGTCAGCCGGGTAGATACCGCCGTTGCGCTGGCGACGCAAAACGATGTGATCCTGTGCACCTATGCGGATCTGATGCGAGTGCCGGGGTCTAAGTATGACTCCCTTTTGAAGGCGCGGGCGCGGGGGGCGGATATTCGGATGGTTTATTCGGTCACCGACGCCTTGAACATCGCCAGATCCAACCCTGACCGGCAGGTGGTGTTCTTTGCCATCGGCTTTGAAACCACGACGCCGCCCACGGCGGTTGCCTTGAAGATCGCGGCGGCTGAGGGGCTGGCGAATTTTTCGGTCCATTGCAACCATGTTCTGACCCCGGCTGCGATGCGGGCAATCCTTGGTGGCCATGAAAACGGCAAAGCGGCTGAGGTCGTGCTGGATGGTTTTGTCGGCCCTGCGCATGTCAGTGCGGTGATCGGCACCGCACCCTATCATGAGTTTACCCGCGACTATGCCAAACCCGTGGTCATTGCCGGGTTTGAGCCTTTGGATGTCATGCAATCGGTCCTGCAACTGGTGCGCCAAGTTAATGAGGGACGGGCCGAGGTTGAAAACGAATACACCCGTGCTGTGACGCCCAAGGGCAATCAAAAGGCGATTGCGCTGATGGATAAGGTTTTTGAAATCCGCGACAGTTTTCAGTGGCGCGGCCTGGGTGCCGTGCCCGACAGCGCGCTTCAGATCCGCCCGCATCTGGCGGCGTTTGATGCTGAAAAGCGCTTTGCGCTTGAACTGCCGGTGCCGCGTGAAAACAAGGCCTGTGCTTGCGGGGAAATCCTGCGCGGCGAAAAGTCCCCGACCGATTGCAAGATTTTCGGCGATCCTTGTACGCCGGAAAACCCGTTGGGGGCCTGTATGGTGTCAAGCGAAGGCGCCTGTGCGGCGCATTGGACCTATGGCCGTTTTCGCGAAGCCCAAAAAGCCGAGGCCCTGGCATGAGCCGCAAACCCGCCTTGCAAGGCAGCCGTCCGCTTGATCTGAAAAAAGGTCATGTCGATCTTAGTCACGGTGCTGGCGGGCGGGCGATGGCGCAGTTGATCGAGACGCTGTTTTTTGAACATTTCAGCAATGACATCCTGAACCGCGAACATGACGCAGCCCTGTTCAGCCTGCCTGCCGGCCGCGTGGTGATGAGCACGGATACATTCGTCGTCACGCCCCTGTTTTTTCCCGGCGGCAATATCGGGTCACTTTCGGTGCATGGCACGGTCAACGATCTGGCGATGGCCGGGGGGGTTCCGAAATATCTGACGGCGGGCTTCATTCTGGAAGAAGGCTTTCCGCTGGCCGATCTTGTGATGATTGTCAGCGCAATGGCCGAGGCCGCGCGGGAGGCCGGGGTTGCCATCGTCTCGGGCGATACTAAGGTGGTGGAGCGCGGCAAGGGCGACGGTGTTTTTATCAACACGGCCGGGGTTGGCGTGGTGCCCGACGGGGTTACGATTGACGGCAGCAAGGCCTGTCCGGGGGACGTGATCCTGGTGAACGGCACGCTGGGTGATCACGGTGTTGCGGTGATGAGCAAGCGTGAAAACCTGTCTTTTACCACCGAAATTCTGTCGGATAGCCAATCCTTGAATGGGCTGGTAGCGGATATGCTGGACGCGGTGCCAGGTATTCATGTGCTGCGTGATCCGACCCGGGGCGGACTGGCCGCGACCTTGAACGAGATCGCCCAGCAATCCGGCGTCGGGATTGAGTTGGACGAGGCGGCAATTCCGATCAGCCCGGCGGTCAAAAGCGCCTGCGAACTGCTGGGACTTGATCCGCTTTATGTCGCCAATGAGGGCAAGTTGATCGCGATTTGTCCCGCTGATCAGGCCAAAAACCTGCTGGCGGCGATGCAGGCGCATCCAAAGGGGCAACAGGCCGCGATCATTGGGCAAGTGCTGGAGGACAGCCGGTGTTTTGTCAGGATGAAAACCGGCTTGGGTGGCACACGGATGGTCGACTGGATGGCGGGGGAGCAGTTGCCGCGGATCTGCTGATGGCCTTTGGTGGGTTGGACCCGTGATCTGTTGGCTGACTTGCGGGGTGCCACCCCGCGCCCCGGGATATTTTTGAAAGAAAGAAGCCCGTAGTGTGGCTTGTTCAGGGGAGTGTTCTGCGGTTAGATAAGGCTTGTCAGCACCCGGAGAGCCGCATGAAAATCGCCAGTTTCAACATCAACGGCATCAAAGCGCGGCTGGAGCGGTTAGTGGAATGGTTGCCTGAATCCGGTGTCGATGTCGCCTTGTTGCAGGAAATCAAATCGGTTGATGAAAACTTCCCCAGGGAGGTGTTTGAAGACCTCGGATTTAACGTTGAAACCCACGGGCAGAAAAGCTTCAACGGTGTCGCCATCCTGTCAAAACTTCCGCTTGAGGATGTCGTGCGCGGCCTTCCCGGTGACGAGGCGGATGAGCAAGCCCGCTGGATCGAAGCAAGCGTGCTTGGCGATAAGGTCGTGCGGGTTTGCGGCCTTTACCTTCCCAATGGCAACCCGGTGCCGGGGCCGAAATATGACTATAAATTGGCCTGGATGCAGCGTTTGCATGAGCGCGCTGTCGATTTGTTGGCCAGCGAAGAACCGGCATTGATGGCCGGGGATTACAACGTCATTCCGCAGGTTGAGGACGCCCATAATCCCGACAAATGGCGCAATGATGCGCTGTTTTTGCCCGAAAGCCGCGACGCCTATCAGCGGATTTTGAACCTTGGTTTTACCGAGGCGTTTCGCGCTGTTAACCAAGCGCCGCTGAATTACACCTTCTGGGATTTTCAGCGCGGTGCCTGGAACCGCAATGACGGCATCCGGATTGATCATTTTCTGTTGACGCCGCAGGCTGCCGATCTGCTGACAGATTGTCAAATCGACCGACATATGCGGGGGCGGGAAAAGCCGTCGGACCATGTGCCGATCTGGGTGGAGCTGGCGCCTTAGGCCCGTCCGCGGGCGAATGCCGGGACAGCGTTAACCTTCTTTGGTGGCGTCATAACCATAAAGCCAGTCATAGCGCGACAAGACCCGTTCGGCGGCCAGTTTCTGGGCAAAGCCCATTGCCATATGGGCGGCAAACCGCAGGGGTGGGGCGGACATGTGGTAGATGCCTGTATTGGCTTTGGCACCGGCGACGATGCGTTTCACTCGTTTGTAGCGGCGTTTTTTATAGGCGGCATAGGCGTCGTGAAGATCGTCATGCCGGTCCATTTCCTGGGCTAAGACCCAGGCGTCTTCCAGCGCCATATTGGCACCCTGGGCCAGAAACGGCAGGGTCGGATGGCACGCATCGCCAAGGATGACGGCCCCGCTTTGCGACCATGTTTCGGCGACGGGATGGGCAAACAGGCCCCACAGATGCACGTTTTCACACAGTGACAGCAGACGGGTGACTTCCGGCGACCATCCTTTGAAAGCGGCGCGCAGGTTGTTTGGGTCGTCCAGATGGTTCCAGCCTTCGCTGGCCCAGGTTTCACGCTCTTCCACCGCGACGATGTTGATCAGTTGGCCACCGCGCAACGGATAGGTCACAAGGTGGCGCTTGGGGCCCATATAGACCGTGGCGACCGGCGGCATATTGTAAACCGGCAGGTAGCGCGCATCGACGGTGGCCCGCCAGGCGACCTGGCCGGTGAAATCAGGCTTGCCCTTGGTGTTCAGCGACTGCCGGGTCAGGGAGCGGATGCCATCCGCGCCGATCAGAATTTTGGTGGTTCGCTGCGGGCCGTCATCCATTGGCAAAGTGGCTTGGTCAAAGCCGATGGCAACGCCCGTGACTTTCTTGCCAAACAGCAGCGTCACACCGTGACGTTTGGCCGAGGCTGCCAGCATTTCGATCAGATCGGCGCGGTGCAACAACAGGTAAGGATGCGGGTTGCCGTGTCTGGCCTTGCCCATCTCTAGCCGCATCACAGGCGCGCCCTGGCGGTAATCGCGCAATTCGACTGCTTCTAATTGCATGCCGATTTTCTTGACCCTTCGGCCAAGATCAAGTGCGTCCAGAACGGCGGTTCCGTTTGGGGTTATTTGCAAACCGGCGCCGACCTCACCTAGTTCGGGGGCCTGATCAAGCACAGTCACGCGTGCGCCACGCCGCGCCAGGGCAATTGCGGCGGTCAGACCGCCGATGCCCGCCCCAAGGACGGTGATGCTTTTTCCTTTGACCGCCATGAACGACCCTTAAAAAAATATGCCCTTAAACAATATGCCCATAAACAAAAAACACCGACACCTTGCGGCGCCGGTGCTGAACGGGTTCGCGACAGGATACACCTTAATCGTCCCTGTGGACCTTTTCTTTGCGTTCATGCCGTTCCTGCGCCTCCAGGCTTAGGGTGGCGATGGGGCGGGCGTCGAGCCGCTTCAGCGAGATCGGCTCACCAGTGTCTTCGCAATAGCCGTACGACTTGTCTTCGATCCGGCGCAAGGCCGCGTCGATTTTGCTGACCAGTTTACGCTGGCGATCCCGCGTGCGCAATTCCAGCGCGCGGTCGGTCTCTTCTGAGGCCCGGTCGGCCACGTCAGGAATATTGCGCGTGCCTTGCTGCATCCCTTCGATGGTGTCGCGGTTGCCTTCCAGAATGCTGGCTTTCCATTCGTTCAGCTTGCTCCGGAAATATTCGACCTGGCGGTCGTTCATAAACGGTTCGTCGTCTGTAGGCTTGTAGCCTTTGTCCAGAACAGTATCCACTTCCACTCGATCCTCCCCAAGACTGTGCTAAGCGACTCACTGTCTGACTTTTCGGTCAAAAACAGTGAATGTTGGGCCTTCGATTACAGAAAGCCGGGCCGGTTGTCACCCCGTGATTTGCACATCTTGAAGCTTCGTGAGGGTGTGATAGGTTCAGCGCGACCAGAAACGCTAGAGGCTTATAGGCAATATGAAATTCACCGGCACCGAAACCTATGTGGCAACAGACGACCTGACTGTTGCCGTTAACGCATCAATCACCCTGGAACGGCCCTTATTGGTGAAAGGTGAGCCGGGAACCGGCAAGACCGAACTGGCGCGCCAGGTGGCGGAAAGCCTGGGTTTGCCGATGCTGGAATGGAACATCAAATCCACCACAAAGGCGCAGCAGGGGCTTTACGAATACGATGCCGTCAGCCGTTTGCGCGACAGCCAGCTTGGTGAAGAAAAAGTGCATGATGTCGGCAACTACATCAAAAAGGGCAAGCTTTGGGAGGCGTTTGAGGCGGACCAGAAGATCGTTCTGCTGATCGACGAGATCGACAAGGCCGATATCGAATTTCCAAACGATCTGCTGCAAGAACTCGACCGGATGGAGTTTCACGTCTACGAAACTGGTGAAACGATTGCCGCCAAGGTGCGGCCGATCGTGATCATCACGTCAAACAACGAAAAGGAACTGCCAGACGCCTTCCTGCGGCGCTGTTTCTTCCACTACATCCGGTTTCCCGATCACGACACCCTGCGCCAGATCGTCGAAGTCCACCATCCCGGCATCAAACCGGCCCTCGTGACCGAAGCCCTGACCCAGTTTTTTGACGTGCGCGAAACGCCGGGGCTGAAGAAGAAACCGTCGACATCCGAAGTTCTGGATTGGCTGAAACTGTTGCTGGTTGAGGATCTGGATCCGCAGGATCTGAAGCGGGACGGCAAGGACGCCCTGCCCAAGCTGCATGGGGCTTTGCTGAAGAACGAACAGGACGTGCATATGTTTGAACGCCTGGCCTTCATGGCACGTGGTCAGCGGTAAAGCCGGACTGGCACCTGCAATTTGCGACGGCCCGGGCCGGTTGCACACAGGGAACCAGCCCGGTGAAAACTATCGGTTCTTTTTTCCGATTGCCGCCTGTAGACTGCCAAAAAAATGACAAACGAGCACTTGATGAGCAGCAGTATCACCATCCGCGACATCGCGGCAGATGACTTCGGGCATTGGCGACGGCTTTGGACCGGGTATCTTGAGTTTTACAAAACCGAGGTGCCGGAAGCGGTCTATGAAACCAGCTTTCAGCGCCTGCTGAACGGTAATGATCAAGAGTTTCACGGGCTGATCGCAGAATGCGACAGCACGCCCTGCGGGTTGGTGCATTACCTGTTTCACCGGCATATGTGGAAGATCGAAAACACCTGTTATCTGCAAGATCTTTACGCCGATCCGGCGCTGCGTGGCAAAGGCATTGGCCGCGCTTTGATCGAGGCAGTTTATCAGGCCGCCGATGCGGCGGGCGCGCCTTCGGTTTTCTGGTTAACCCAGGAATTTAACTATCAGGGCCGCATGCTTTACGACCGCATCGGCGTTAAGACCCCGTTCATCCGTTACAACCGAGGTCAGGCGTGATCCGGGTTCTTTTAGGTCTGACGCTGTTTCTGGCGGCCTGTGGCACCACTCCGAAACTTGGGCTGACGACCCGCGCTGTTCCGGCGTTTGACAGCCTGCCTGCGATGAGATCCTTCACTGATTTCAACCGCAGCCCGATGCGCCAGCGTTCTAACGAAGACCTGGCCCGGGATTTTCTGGAACTGACCTTTGAAATGGAAAGCGGCAAGCTGATCGACAGGCTGACGCGGTTTGACCAGCCGATCACGGTGGGTCTGGCCCAAGAGGTTCCACCGCAGTTTGAAACCGATTTACAACAGCTTCTGGCGCGTCTGCGCCAGGAGGCCGGGATCAGGATCACCCAAAGCGAAACCGGGAAACCGGCCAATATCAACGTCGTCACCCTGCCACGACGTCAGCTTCAGGCCACAGTTCCGCATGCCGCCTGCTTCGTCGTGCCGCGCGTGCGCGATTGGGCTGAGTTTCGCAAAAACCGCCGCTCCGGCCAGCTTGACTGGACCACGCTTGAAAAGCGCGATCTTGTCACTGTTTTCATCCCTGACGATGTTGCCCCACAGGAAGCGCGCGACTGCCTGCACGAAGAAATCGCCCAGGCGCTTGGCCCGCTGAACGACATTTATCGGCTGGATGACAGCGTTTACAACGACGACAATATCAACACCGTGCTTAGCAATTACGACATGTTGATCCTGCGTATTCACTATGATCCCGTGCTAAAAAACGGCATGCGACGCGATCAGGTGGCCGAGGCGTTGCCTGCCATCCTGAAGCGCCTGAACCCGGCGGGCGAGACCACCAAATCGGCTGATCCGGGGGCAACCCCGCGCGCCTGGATCGACGCGATTGAAGCCGCCCTTGGCCCGCGCCAGGGCCGCGCCCGGCGGCTGACCCATGCGCGCCGCGCGCTGGCCATCGCAACCGCCGCTGGCTGGAACGACAACCGGCTGGGCTTTACCCTGTTTGCCCAGGGCCGCCTGGCACTTGGGCTGGATGGTGCGACCTCGGCTGACAGCTTCCAATCAGCCTATATCCTTTACACCGAACTTTATGGCACCGACGACATCCACACCGCCCATGTTGCCTTGCAACTGGCGGCGTTTTCCCTGTCGTCGGGCGACACGACCTCTTCCTTGAAATTCATCAATGACAGCCTGCCTGCTGCCGCGCGGGCGCAGAACGCCTCACTTTTGGCAACGTTCCTAATGCTGAAGGCCGAGGCGCTTGATATGGAGGGCCGCAAGTCCGAGGCCGCAACCGTGCGTCTGGACAGCCTCGGCTGGGCGCGATATGGCTTTGCATCTGACGATGAAATCCGCGCGCGCCTGCATGAAATCGCAGCCCTGCGCCCGCGCAAGAAGAAAGCAGACGCCTAATGCCCAGCTTGATTGCATTCTTTCTAGGGGCGATTTGGGGTGGTTTCGTCGCCAAACGGCGCGGCGGCAATCGCCTTGATATGCTACAATTTGCGGCGGTTCATGGCATCGTTCTGGCCATTCTGGCGCTGTTGGCCTCGGTCATTTATTTCCGGAATGAATGGGTCTAGGCCGATGTTTCTGCCGCTGTTTACCAATCTCAGGGATGCCAAGCTGCCGGTCAGCTTGCGGGAATATCTGGATTTCCTGAGCGCTGTAAAAACCGGCATGGTGCTTTACGATATCGAAGGGTTTTACTACCTCGCCCGCGCCTCGCTGGTGAAGGATGAACGGAACCTCGACAAGTTTGACCAGGTTTTTGCCGCCACCTTCAAGGGCATGGAAAACATCAGCGTTCAGGACGTGATCAACGCGGTTGATATCCCTGAAGAGTGGCTGCGTAAAATGGCCGAAAAGCAACTTTCGGCTGAGGAAATGGCCGAAATAGAGGCGCTTGGCGGCTTTGACAAGCTGATGGAAACCCTGAAGGAACGGCTTAAAGAACAGGAAGGCCGGCATCAGGGCGGTAGCAAATGGATCGGCACCGCTGGCACCTCGCCTTTTGGCGCGCATGGCTACAACCCCGAAGGCGTGCGCATCGGCCAGGACAAATCCCGCCACCAGCGGGCGGTCAAGGTCTGGGACAAACGCGAGTTTCGCAACCTTGACGACAGCGTGGAATTGGGCACCCGCAACATCAAGGTCGCCCTGAAACGCTTGCGCCGCTGGGCCCGCGACGGGGCTGACGACGAGTTGGATTTGAACGGCACCATCCGCGCCACCGCCGAACACGGCTATCTTGACATCAAAACGCGCCCCGAACGACGCAATGCCGTGAAGGTGCTGCTGTTTTTAGATGTCGGCGGCTCAATGGATCCATACATCAAACTGGTCGAGGAATTGTTTTCCGCCGCCAAGACCGAGTTTAAGCATCTGGAATATTTCTATTTCCACAACTGCCTTTATGAAGGCGTGTGGCGCGACAACAAACGTCGCTGGACTGATCAGACCTCGACCCAGGATATCCTGCACACCTATGGCCCTGATTATAAATGCATATTCGTCGGCGACGCCTCGATGTCGCCTTACGAAATTGCCTATCCCGGTGGCGCCAACGAGCATTGGAATGCCGAGGCCGGCTCGGTCTGGCTGACCCGGGCGATTGACAGCTGGAAGAATAATATCTGGATCAATCCGCTGCCGGAAAAACACTGGCGCTACACCCATTCGATCCAGATGATCCGCGAATTGTTCGGCGACCGGATGTTCCCAATGACCCTGAAAGGCATCGAACAAGGGATGAAGGATTTGGTGCGGTGAAGTCGCGTCTGGCCCATCTGTGGGCAGATCACAAACTGCTGTTCCTGTCCTTTGTTCTGGCCCTGGCGGTAACGCTGTTTTTCGCAATCCGGTCGGTCACATTCCTGATCTATTGGTCCGATCCCAGCCACCGCAACCAATCGCTGGAGGCATGGATGACCCCGCGCTACATCGCGCATTCGCATGACGTGCCGCTTGATATGGTCTCTGAAACGCTGGGGCTGGCGGGCCTGCCTGCTGCGCGGCCAACCCAGAAACCAACCTTGCACTGGATTGCGCGCCACAAGAACGTGCCGCTTGAAGCGCTCATATCTGAACTGGATCAGGCCATCGCCGCCCATAAGGCAGACCAGCAATGACCGACCAGATCATCGCCCTTGTGCCAACTTACGGCCTGTCGCTTCTGGCGCTGATCGTGGCCTTGGGATGCCTGGCTTTGCCGGTGCCGTCATCGCTGGTGATGCTGACCAGCGGGTCGTTCATCAGCGCCGGGGATCTACCCTTGATGCCGACCCTGGCTGCAGCCTATTTCGCGGCAGTTCTGGGTGATCAGCTTGGCTTTCACATCGGCCGTTGGGGCGGGCCGCCCTTGCTGCTGCGCCTGGCCACCAACAAGGACCGCAAGCAACTGTTAGACCGCGCCCATCGCAGCACCCAGAACCGGGGCGGCACCGGGGTTTTTCTGTCGCGCTGGCTGGTCAGCCCGCTTGGGCCTTACGTCAATTTCATCGCAGGCGCCACCGGCCTTTCCTGGCTGCGCTTCACGATCTGGGGCAGTGCTGGGGAAGTGATCTGGGTCGGGTTCTACGTCGGCCTAGGGGTAATATTTGCCGAAAACATCTCAGCCGTCGGCGAGATCGCAACCGACATGAGCGGGCTGATTGCTGCCGGTGTGATCACCCTGTTTCTGGGTTGGCTGATTACGCGGGCTTTGCGTAAACACAAACCCCGCACCTGATCTGGCTTCCTTATTGCCAAAAATACTCCCGTGCGACGCGTGTAAAAGACTTGTCGCGCAGCGACGCATTTGGCTAACCTGCAACCATGTCAAACGCCCCAGTTGTTCACATCGACCCCGCCGCCTTTCACGCTGACCCTTATCCGGCGCTAAAGAAAATGCGCGCTGAAACGCCGATTGCCTATGTCCCGGAACTGGGCGCAACCCTGTTCACCAAGCGCGACGCGATCTTTGTTAACGAAAAAATCATCGAGGTGTTCTCCTCAACCCAGCCTGGCGGGCTGATGACCGAGTTGATGGGCAAAAACCTGATGCGCAAGGATGCCGCCGCGCATGCGGTCGAACGCAAGGCGATCTTCCCATCGGTGTCGCCGCGCACGGTCAAGGATGTCTGGCTGAAGCAATTTGACGAAGCCGCCGACCGTGCCCTTGATCGGCTGGTGCCCCACGGCAAAGGCGATCTGGTGCAGGATTACGCGATGGAGGTGTCCGCTGAGGCGCTGAAATCCATTACAGGCTTGCGCAACATGGATTGGCGGGAGGTTGACCGAACCTCACAAGGGATGATCGACGGGATTTCCAACTATCTTGGTGACCCGGCGGTGGAGGCCCGTTGCCGCGATTGCACCGCCTCAATCGACCGGCATATTGACGCGATGATCCCGGATTTGACCAAGGATCCTGACAAATCCCTGATCGCGGTTCAGCTTCAGGCTGGGATGTCGGATGCGCAGATGCGCGCCAATGTGAAACTTGCGATCTCCGGCGGTCAGAATGAACCGCGCGATGCCATTGTCGGCACGATCTGGGCTTTGTTAACCCATCCAGAGCAGTTGGAAATGGTGCTGGCGGACGATATTTCCTGGCTACAGGCCTTTGAAGAATACGCCCGCTGGACTTCACCAATTGGCATGAGCCCGCGTCGGGTGGACCGCGAGTTTACCGTCGATGATGTCACTTTTCAGCCCGAGGATCGGGTGTTTTTCATGTTCGGATCGGCCAATCGCGATGAGGCGGTTTTTGATCATCCCGATCAGTTTGACGTCACTCGCAATGTCGGCCCGTCAATTGCCTTTGGCGCCGGGCCGCATTTTTGCGCTGGGGCCTGGGCCTCGCGGGCGCTGATATCCGAGGTGGCGCTGCCAAAGGCATTTCAGCGGCTTAAGAACTTGCGGCTGGTGGATGGCGCTGATCCAAAACCGGTTGGCTGGGCCTTTCGCGGGCTGACGCAACTTCACTGCAAATGGGACGTGTGATTTCTGATTTGCGCTGGCGGCTGGCAATCCCCATATAGGGGTCATGCTACGATTAACCCCGATCCTTTTGGCCGTACTTTATGCCCTGGCGATGTATCGCTTTTCAACCTGGCGCACTGCGCGGGAGTTGGATGCGAAGTCCACACCGCTGCGGGATCCTGCGGTTGATGCGCTGATTGCGCGGATGGCTTCGGCGCTGAACCTTCCGCGGATCAAGGTGCATATCTATGAGATTGATCCAGTCAACGGCCTGGCGGCCCCGGACGGGCGGATTTTTATCACCCGGGGTTTTTTTGAGAAATACCAGAAGAACGAGGTTAGCGCGGAAGAAATCGCCTCGGTCATCGCGCACGAGCTTGGGCATGTCGCGCTTGGCCATTCCCGCCGCCGGATGATTGATTTTTCCGGCCAGAACGCCATTCGCACGGTTCTTAGTATGGTTCTGGGGCGGTTTTTACCTGGGATTGGCGGCTATCTGGCAACCTTTTTGACCAGCCTATTAACCGCAAGACTGTCGCGCCAGGACGAGTATGAGGCCGATAGCTACGCCAGCGCTTTGCTGGTGAAATCGGGTATCGGCGTTGGTCCGCAGAAATCGCTGTTCCTGAAACTGGACGCCCTGACAAAGACGGGCGGGCGGCAACTGGCCTGGATGATGAGCCACCCAAAAACCGGCGAACGTATTGCGGCCATCGACAAGCGATCAGCCAGTTGGCAGGGCAAGGCCTAGGCCCGATTGGTTCAGCCCAGCGCTTTGCCAAGCCTCGGCATGCGGGCCTTTTTTAACAGTTGACGCATCGGCTGTGGTTGGCCTGACACGCGCTCGGCCTGGGCGCGGACGTGTTGGCAAACTGCTGCAATTTCGTCTGGCTGGTCGTTCCACAAGTCCAGCAAAAACTCATCAGGATCGCGACGCAGGATGTTATGGACAGCCAATGCGCGGGATGGGAAATCTTTGCGGTTGAGCGTCAAAATGGCGTCGGCCCTGGCGGCAATTGCGGTTTCCAGCACATGGATGTCATTGGCATCCGGCAACCACAGCCCGGTGACCTTCGGGGCGTTGGTGGTAACCTCCGCCTGCGGCCAGGTTGCCCGCAACAACGCGATTTCCGCCCTTGCGGTGCCTTCCTGATCGGGCAGTTTCATCGCAACGGCGCGGGCCCATTCTTCCAGAATGCGGCCTGACCAAAGGGGTTCGAACGCCCCTGTTGCCGCAGCATCCAGGATGATTTCGCGCATGACAGTCGGGTAAAGAACGCATGCGTCCAGCACCACACGCATCAGTCTATCCGGAAGAACAGCGATTTCAGATAGCCGGATTCAGCCAGATAAGGATGGATAGGATGATCCGGCCCGGCCGACCCTGTGTGAATTAGCGGCCCGGCCCGGCCAGCCCTGCCGACACCACGCACGGATGCAGCATGAAATTTCGCCGAATCCACAGCATGCGAACAGGAACACAGGCCAAGAAACCCGCCCGGTTTCACCAGACTTGCCCCCAGACGCGCGACCCGTTCGTAGGCGCGAAGACCTGCTTCCAACGCAGGTTTACTTGGCGCGAAAGCGGGTGGGTCGCAGACGACAAGATCAAATTGCCGGCCTTCGGCAACGAGGCCCGCCATCACTTCAAACGCGTCGCCGTGAATGCTGGCGAACTTACCGACAAAGCCCGAGGTTTCTGCCCCAAGTGCCGCCAGGTCCAATGCCGCAGCCGACCCATCCACCGCATCGGCAGAGCCTGCCCCCGCAGCCAATGCCGCCAGCGCAAAGCCGCCAACATGCGAAAACACGTCAAGCACAGACCCGCCCTTAGCCAGCTTTGCGGCAAAGGCGTGATTGTCGCGTTGATCAAAGAACAAGCCGGTTTTCTGGCCATGCAGCAGATCGGCAAAATAGGTGGCGCCGTTCATTTTGACAGGCACAGGCTTGTCAACGCTGCCGGTCAGAACCACCGCCTCTTCTGGCAAGCCCTCAAGTTTGCGCGCCCGGCCCAGACCGTTTTTGATGACATTCGTGACGCCAGTGACGGCTATCAGCGCCTCGGTCAGCGGGGTCAGCAGGCGGTCGGCCCAGGCCGCGTTTGGCTGGATCGCGGCGGTGTCGCCGAAGCGGTCGATGATCACGCCTGGAAGGCCGTCGGCCTCGGCATGGATCAGGCGATAGAACGGGTCGGGATAGAGACGGCTGCGCATGTCAAACGCTTGTAACAGGCGGGCTTCAAACCAAGCGCGATCAATCGTTGTCTTGGCGTTTCGATCCAGCATCCGGGCAGCGATCTTGCTGTCGGGGTTGAACGCGCACAGGCCCAAAACCTCGCCATCATTGGCTTGCAGTTCGACGATTGTGCCGGGATCATGCTTGCGGCTGCGACGATCTAGAACGATTTCGTCCGCAAAAACCCAAGGATAGCCGAACCTGATCCGCTGTGGGGATTTGTTCGAGCGCATGCGAATAACGGGATAAGGGGAAAGGTGCGTCATCCCTTCCCCTTATCGGTTTCCCCTCGATCTTCAAAGCCCTACATGCCGAGATATTGCTTCATAACCGCAGTTATTTCGCGCGTGATCCGCACTTTCTGGGTTTCGCCGCGCATTTCGGCATCAATCGCTTTTTGGCCACCAAGGGCTTTCAGCTTGATTTCAACCGGGAACGGGTCAACCAGTTCGACATTGGTGTCAACGTCGCGGATGCAAACCTCAAAGATGATCGAATGAATGCCGCCGACCGATACCCGCGCCTTCTGGCTAAGGGCGTGAAAGCGTTTCACGTCAATATCAAGATAAACCGGGCTATTGCCGTTCAGGTTCATAGCTGCCTGAGACACCGCCAGATCAATAATGTCGCGTACTTGCGCGCGGCGATCACCGTGCGGGTCTTCGCGCCAGACGATATCAGAGTTTGGCAGGTAAAGGTTTGCCTCGGACACCGTCAGCGTTTCAGGAACCGTGACGCGCACATCTTTGATATGCCAAGCCACACTTTGCGAGCTTTTAATCCCGGTCAGGGCCGATGAAACATTGGTGCTGGGAAGTTGTTCCAGCGGTGCATTGCGTGTCGCCAGCGAATTGCAGCCGCCAAGCAGTGCAACCAAAGCGATCGTTCCGAGAATCCGTTTCTTATCCATTTTCCGCCTCCTTGAAAGGACATTTTAGTCCCTTCTGCGGAGTTGTTTATGCCAACGGAAAGCGGCGGAAATTCGACACCGCTTGGCCGGAAATATGATCATTTCTTGTTTTGCAACAGTCAGCGAAATTTGTTTACCCCGGGAAATGCGGCAGAATTGACGTGAATTGTTATGATATAAAGCCCGGCAGGCTGTCTTTGGCGGCAGCGGTGCACAGCCATTGATACATATACCCTCCGACCGAACGGAAGCAGATCACGGTTAATGTCGTCTCATCTGTCAGCCAGAAAGCAGCGGCCAGTTGACCGATACGGGTGCGGCGGATTTCGCCGGGTTTCAGGCCATCGGCGGACATATCAACCGGCGCGCCCTTGGCGATGACTTCCCGCACCCCGGCCCCTGTCAGTTGAAACACCGCCCGGGCGTCCGAAACATTGACCGCCAGCGCATGCGTGTCGGCAAGCGCCTTGTGCAGCTTTTCAACCGCCGCATCGGCAGCCTGATAATCCACCATCAGCAGCAATTCATCGGGCGACATCCAGGCGACAGCACCTTTCTGGCCTTCCTTGATGGCGCGCGGGCCGGGCAGCGTTAACCCGACCACCGATTTGACGGCAGCGGCCAGGTTTTCGTCAGCCAGATCGCCGCGCAGGGTGATCATGCCGCGCAGGCCCGCGTCGCTTACATCAACGGCACCTGCAAAGCTGGCCCCTGCCAATACTGAAACAGCCTCAGACATTCTGACGGCTCCCTTCTTTATCCAAGAACACCGGATCGACCACCTGGGCCTTGATCACTTTGCCTTCGCCTACCGGGAAAGACAGGGTTTCGCCCATCCGGCGTGACCCGCCCTTAATCAGCCCCAGCGCGATGGAGTGCCCAAGGGTCGGCGAATAATAGGTCGAGGTGACATGGCCGATGATGTTTTCCATACTATTAGCGCGTTTCGGGCCTTCGATGGCATGGGCCGCATCGGGCAGCACCACTTGTGGGTCTTCGGTTTTCAGGCCGACCAGTTGCTTGCGATCCGGGTTTTGCATGTAGCTGCGCTGCTGTGCGCGTTTGCCAAGGAAATCTTCCTTCTTCTTGGAGATCGCCCAATGCAGGTTCAGATCCTGTGGGATCACCGTGCCGTCGGTTTCGTCACCGATCATGATGAACCCTTTTTCGGCCCGCATCACATGTAAGGCCTCGGTGCCGTAAGGCTGGATGCCAAAGGCTTTGCCCGCGTCCAGTGCGGCCTCCCAGAAGGCCAGGCCCTGGCTGGCGGGGACGGCGACCTCGTAAGACAACTCCCCCGAAAAGGAAATCCGGTAAGGGCGCGCCTTGATGCCTGCGATCGTGCCATCGACGAAGCCCATGAAGGGCAGCGCTTCGGCCGACAAGTCCATGCCTTCGACGCCCATTGCTTCCAGCACTTTGCGGGCATTGGGGCCGACCACGCCTATCTGGGCGTATTGTTCGGTGACATTGGCGGTGAAAACTTTCCAGTCCCACCATTCGGTTTGAAGCCATTCCTCCATCCAGGCGTGGATACGGTCCGAGCCGCCAGAGGTTGTGTGACACAGGAACGTATCGTCAGACAGGCGCGCGACCACGCCGTCATCTGACAGAAAGCCGTTTTCGCTGCACATCAGCCCATAGCGGCATTTGCCAACCGCCAGATTGGACATCATGTTGGTGTAAAGCATATCGAGAAACTTGTCGGCGTCCGGGCCTTTGACGATGATCTTGCCAAGGGTGCTAGCGTCCAGCAGGCCGACATTGTTGCGGGTATTGTTGATCTCCCGCGTGACGGCTTGCGGGATGGTTTCGCCGTCCTGCATGTAACAATAAGGGCGGCGCCAATCGGCGACGGGTTCCCAATGACCGCCATTCTGGTCAATCCAATCATGGATCGGAGTTTTGCGGATCGGTTTGAACAGCTCCCCGCGCGCGTCGCCTGCAACCGCACCCATCGAGATCGGGTGGTAAGGCGGGCGGAAGGTCGTGGTGCCAACCTGCGGGATTTCCGAATTCAGGCTGTCGGCCAGCACCGCAAGGCCGTTGATGTTGCTAAGCTTGCCCTGGTCCGAGGCCATGCCAAGCGTCGTATAGCGCTTGGTATGCTCAACACTTTCATAGCCTTCCTGCGCGGCCAATCGGACATCGGAAACCTTGACGTCGTTCTGGTAATCAAGCCAGGTTTTCGCCCGCAATTTGGCGCTGGCACCCTGGGGCATTGACCAGACCGGCAAAAGCGGGGCTTCGACTTCGGATGCTGCCGCGGCGGGCTTGATCGCCTTGGCGGGTTTATGCCCGGTTTCCTTTGCTGCCTGCAATCCTGCGCTATGGGCGTCGGTCATCGCAGCGCTGGCATCCAGATGACCGTTGGCAGTGCCCGCCACGATCACAAACCCGGTGCCATCGGCCCCCAGCGGCGGGCGTGACGGGTCAGGACAGAACATCGCCTTGTCGCTGTTCCAGGTCAGCTTGCCACCGCAATGAGACCACAGGTGCACCACCGGCGACCAGCCGCCTGACATTGCGACCGCGTCGCACTTGATCTCTTCCAGCGGCGCGCCTTCGCCCGCCTGGCTGCACAGGGTGACGCCTTCGACCTTCTTGCCACCTTTGACGGTGCCAATGGCCTTGCCGCATTCAACCCGGATGCCAAGGGCGCGGGCTTGTTCCACCAAATCGCCGTTAGCGGCGGGGCGCGCGTCGATGATCGCAGGCACGGACAGACCGGCCTCAGCCAACGCAATCGCGGTGCGATAGGCGTCGTCGTTATTGGTGACGACAACAGTGCGGTCACCGACGCTGACGCCGAAATTGACGGCGTAGTCGCGCACGGCCCCGGCCAGCATCACGCCGGGAATATCGTTACCAGCAAAGGAAAGCGGGCGTTCAATCGCGCCGGTTGTGGTGACAATCCGGCTGGCGCGGATGCGCCACAGCCGGTGGCGCGGGCCAGCCATTTCCGGGGCATGGTCGGTCAGGCGTTCATAGCCAAGCGCGTAGCCGTGATCGTAAACACCGGCCCCCATCAAGCGGGCGCGGCGGCTGACATTGGGCATGGCGTCAAGGGAGGCAAGCGTTTCGGCAACCCAGTCACTGGCAGGTTTGCCGTCAACCGTGACCCCGTCAACAACCGCACGACCACCCCAATCGGCAGTCTGTTCGATCAACAGAACTTTCGCCCCGGCAGAACCAGCCGCATGCGCAGCGGAAAGGCCTGCAAGCCCGCCACCAACAACCAGAACATCGACATGGGCATAGAAATATTCGTACCGATCCGCATCGCGATGTTTCGGCGCACGGCCCAGACCAGCGGCGGAGCGGATCACCGGCTCAAACACATGTTTCCAGGCAAAGCGTGGGAACATGAAAGTCTTATAGTAAAACCCGGCTGGAAAGAACCGTGCCAGCATCTTGTTGGCAGCACCAATGTCAAATTCAAGGCTGGGCCAGTGGTTCTGGCTGGTGGCGTAAAGGCCGTTGAACAGCTCGGTTGTGGTGACGCGCTGGTTTGGTTCAAACCGGCCGCCCTGCCCCAGCCCAACCAAAGCGTTGGGTTCTTCGGGGCCAGCGGCTACGATGCCGCGCGGACGGTGATATTTGAACGATCGGCCAACCAAAGTCTGGCCATTGGCCAGCAGGGCTGAGGCCAGCGTGTCGCCTTTGAACCCCTTCAAACGCTTGCCGTTGAAGGTGAAGTCCATTGCGGAAGTCCGGTCGATCAGGCGACCTTGATTGGCAAGACGGGTGCTCATTTGGTGAACCCTTCCCAGTCGGGGCGTTTCTTTTTGATCCTGTTCTGTAGGGCTTTGGGCGGGATCAGGGTTTGCGCTGAATAGGTGCCAAACACTTCCAGCGTCGTGGTGCAGCGGGCCGCATGGAACCACTTGCCGCAGCCGAAAACATGCCGCCAGCGTTCAAAATGCACACCTTTCGGGTTGCGCTTGTGAAACAGATAGCCTTCAAAATCGTCATCCGAAGCCCCTGCGCCAAAGCGGGTGATATGGGCCTCACCGCCGGGTGCCAGATCGGTTTCGTCCACATCTGCACCGCAATAGGGGCAATTCAGGATCAGCATTGTTCAATCCACTTTCTGTTCATTTCAGCCACCTGCGACACAGGCCCATGCCTGCTTCCAGGCGCTCCCGCTCTTTCAGGCTGACATCGACGCTGTCATTGACGGCGGGCAGGTCGATCCGCACGGCGGTGTTTGATTTCAGGGCATCGTAAAACGCACTGCCCTTGGCACCAAAGCCGATGCGCACCTGCAATTGGTTGCCGCTGCGGGCCATCGGGAAGACTAGCTTTTTGCCGTCAGGAAACAGGAAGCGCACCTGATGGCTACCGTTTACCTTGGCGTTGTCAGGGTGGCTGACCAGCAGATGCAGGGACTTGCCGACCCGCCAGTAAATCGCAAAGCCCATCTTCTTGCCGCTGCGACTTTTCAGATTTGCCTGTGCCGAGCACGCCTGCTTAGAATAGCTGCCGAGAACGTCAAAAACCTTGTAATTCAGTCGCAGCGTTTCGGTGTCGTGAAACGGGGTTGCGGCTGCAAGCGGCGCGGGTGTGCCCGACAAGATCAGCGCCGCTGTCAACAATGCTGCAAGGTATTTGCCTAGTGGAAGGATGAAACGCCGCATCAGTGGGCCACCCCTGCTGCGACACTTTCGTCGATGAAGCGGCCTTCGCGGAAACGTTCCATCCCGAAACCGGCAGCCAGATCGTCCGGCTCCCCTTTTGCCATCGTTGCGGCCATCGCCCAGCCTGAGCCGGGAATGGCCTTGAAACCGCCTGTGCCCCAGCCGCAATTGATGAAGCAGTTTTCCAGTGGTGTTTTGCCAATGATCGGTGAGCGGTCGCCGGTCATGTCAACGATGCCACCCCAATGGCGCAGCATTTTGAGGCGGCTGATCACCGGGAAGGTTTCGATCAGGGCGCGCACGGTTTCTTCAAGGTGGTGGAACGATCCGCGCTGGGTGTAGTTGTTAAAGCCATCAGCGCCGCCGCCGATCACCATCTCGCCTTTGTCAGATTGACTCATGTAGCCGTGGACGGTGTTGGCCATGACCACGACATCCATGCAGGGTTTGATCGGCTCGGACACCAGCGCTTGCAGCGCCACGCTTTCGACAGGCAGGCGGAACCCGGCCATATCGGCCAGAACACCGGAATGCCCGGCGACGACAAGGCCCAGTTTCTTGCAGCCAATATTGCCTTTGCTGGTCTCAACCCCGGTCACTTTGCCATTTTTCTTGCGAATGCCCGTCACTTCGCATTGCTGGATGATATCCATGCCCATATCGCTACACGCGCGGGCATAACCCCAGGCGACCGCGTCATGGCGCGCGGTGCCGCCGCGGGGTTGCCACAAGGCCCCCAAAACCGGGTAGCGCGGGCCGGATAGTTCGATGATCGGCACCAGTTTCTTGACCTCTTTCGGGCCAATGAACCTGGTTGCCACCCCTTGCAGACGGTTGGCGTGTTCGGTGCGTTTGTAGCCGCGAATTTCGTGTTCGGTCTGGGCCAGCATCATCACGCCGCGTGGGCTGAACATGATGTTGTAGTTCAAGTCCTGGCTAAGGGTCTCGTAAAGCGAGCGGGCTTTTTCGTAGATCGCAGCGCTTTCATCCTGCAAATAGTTAGACCGGATGATCGTCGTGTTGCGCCCAGTATTGCCGCCGCCAAGCCAGCCTTTTTCGATGATCGCAACATTGGTGATGCCGTGGTTCTTGCCCAGATAATAGGCCGTCGCCAAACCATGCCCGCCTGCCCCGACGATGATAACGTCATAGTCTTTCTTGGGCGTCGGTGAACGCCAGGCGCGTTCCCAGCCAGTGTGAAACCGGGCGGCCTCGCGGGCGATGGCAAAGGCAGAATAGCGTCTCATGGTCGGCGCTCCCTCAGGCGGGTGATAGAAATCCTTGGGCAAAAGGGGCGTGATTCCCTTTAAAACCGGGGCTGCCCTGTAATGGGGCACTAAAGCGTTTTCGCCCATCCGCCAAGCGGCATTTTCCCGTGTTTTAACGACATCTGAAAGCGCCAATATACCTCGCGCGATTGTGTGCTTGCAGGTGGGCCTTTGCGGCATCTTGGGACTTTCGCGCCTGTTGCGGGTTCGCTACAACCGCACAGGACAGGCCTAGAGCGTTGTGCGTTTGATGTGAATCGCAAATCACCCCAAACCCGGGTGAATTGCGATGTAGCTGCATCAGATAAAACGCAAACCGCTTTAGCAGCGCCACACGGTAACGAATGGGATAATTGCAATGACATTCTGGCTGATCGCGATGGGTATTGCCGTTTTGGTGACGGTGATTGTGATCCGGCCAATGCTGCGCAAACCTCAGGTCGACGCTGATGAAGCGGGTCAGTTTGACATGCAGGTCTATCGTGACCAGCTGACCGAAGTCGAAAGAGACCTGGAGCGCGGCGTGCTTGCCCCGGACGAGGCGGAGCGGACCCGTATCGAGGTTTCCCGCCGCATTCTTGACGCTGACAAAGCCGCCCAGGCGGCAGGCAAGGCAAAGCAGGCAAAACAGGGCATGACCCTGGCCATTGGGGCCTTGTCGGCGGTACTGGTTCTGGCTGGCACGGTCGGGACGTATCTTGCGATCGGCGCGCCAGGTGTCCGAGATTTGCCGCTTGAACAGCGTCGCGAAGGCATTGCCGCCAACCAGGCAAACCGCCCCAGCCAGGCCGAGGTTGAAGCGCAGGTTGGCGATATTACCGAATTGGCCGATCAGGCCGAAGATGCCTATAAGACGCTTGTGGCGCAATTGCGGGAAACCGCCGAAAGCCGACCTGACGATTTGCGCGGCCAGTTGCTTCTGGCCCAGCACGAGGCACGTTTGGGCAATTTCGCCGCCGCCCGCATCGCGATGGGCAAGGCCCTTGCGCTGAAGGGCGATGATGTCGTCGCGGGCGATCTGACGGATCATGCTGAACTGATGATCATCGCCGCCAACGGTTATGTGTCGCCAGAGGCAGAAAAATCGCTGGCAGCGGCCCTGCGCCTGGACCCGAAAGACCCGCGTGCGCGGTATTATTCCGGGCTTGATCTGGCCCAGAACGGTCGCCCTGATCTGGCGTATCGTTTGTGGGTCGGATTGTTGCAGGAAGGGCCGGAAGACGCGCCCTGGATCCGGCCAATCCGAGAACAGATCGGCGATGTGGCGCGGATGGCAGGCATTCGCCCGGCACCGCTTGCCGGCCCTGCGCCAGGCCCGCAGTCTCCGCCTTTGGCCGGTCCAACCGCCGAGCAGGTTGAGGACGCCCAGGATATGGCCCCCGAAGACCAGCAGCAAATGATCCGCGACATGGTTGGGCGTCTGTCGGACAGGTTGGCCGGCGAAGGCGGCACGGCGCCTGAATGGGCGCGCCTGATCCGCGCTTATGGTGTTTTGGGCGAAACCGACCGGGCGGCGACGATTTACACCGAAGCCAAGGGCGTTTTCGCCAATAATCCCGAAGCGATGGCCGAACTGAGTGCCGCAGCCAGCGCCGCCGGAATACCCGATTGAGCGATCTTTTCGACGATATTTCTGCGTTCAAAGCCTTAATTGCCAAGGGTCGGCCTTTGCTGGGCCTTGACCTTGGCACCAAAACCATCGGCGTTGCGGTGTCTGATCTGCTGTGGTCAGTGGCGACCCCCAGCGAAACGATTAAGCGTCGGAAATTCGGTCTGGACGCCGAGGCGCTGCTAGCCATTGCGACGGCGCGGCAGGCTGGTGGGCTGATCCTGGGGCTGCCGCGAAACATGGATGGCAGCGAGGGCCCGCGGTGTCAGGCGACCCGGGCGTTTGCCCGCAACCTGTCACAACTGACCGAGCTGCCGATTTGCTTTTGGGATGAACGCTTATCGACCGTAGCCGCCGAACGCGCGTTGATCGAGGCGGATACGTCGCGAAAACGTCGCGCCGAGGTGATCGACCATGTCGCCGCTGCCTATATCCTGCAAGGGGCGCTGAACCGTCTGGCGCATCTGTGAAGGCCCTGCCATGAGCGACGACATCTGGACCCGCGACGAAATCGACAGCCCCTGCCAGAAGATCTGTGTGATCCATCCGGAGGCCGACCTTTGCATCGGTTGCTTGCGCACGCGGGCCGAAATCGCCAGTTGGTCACGCCTAAGCCCGGAGGCGCGGCAAACAATCATGGCCAGTCTGCCGGAGCGCGCGCCAAGCCTGACCGGCCGCCGCCGGGGTGGTCGCCGAAGCCGTATCACTCCGGGCGATGGTCAAGAGTAGGGGATCGGGCGGTTCTGGTCTGATGTGCCTGGTAAGTGGGAGTTTGCGCTTGAACCGGGGTGACACAGGGGCGATCGCCTTTTAATGTCACTTTTAGGATTACGGGGACGACATAAGCCGGGCGTCGGATCAGATTTGGATAATTTCTGATGGCCGGGGTGGTTGCACAGTCCTCACAACATGTTTTTGGCAATCGGGGGAACGATGCGCGCTCTGTTAGTTCTTGTCGTGCTAGGCCATTTATTTGTTTTGGTGCGAAGGGCCGGTGTCGCCGGGTCGGATCTGACGAATATCAATCCGGTGTTGCTGGGCTATGGCGCGTTGTTTGCGGCGGGCATTGTCACGGCCGAATTGCTGCGCCCGCTCCTGTCCATTATGGCGCCGGTATCACGGTTCGTGGTGGTCGCGGTATTGGCGGGGTTGGTGTGGTTTGGCTTTGATCAGGCGCGCCAGCGGGGTCTGATTGCAGAAGGTTTTCTAGATCCGAATGCCGGGCAGATCGAAGATTCGCAAGACAAGTCGTTCGTGTTGCTACCTCTGGCCTGGGACGGGATTTACCGCACAATCGCGCAGGTCAATAATAAAAGTCTTGGGGTGGTCATTGACACCGGCACCCCGCTCGTCGTGCTGCAATATGAAGAGGCGGAGCGTCTAGGGTTCGCCCCCTCCAAAATGAAATTCACCGAAAGAGTGCCGGTGGCTGACCGCAGCCTTCCGGTCGCGCGCCTGCCGTTTTTATCGGTGCGCATTGACGGGGTTGAACTGATCGGCGTCGACGGTGCTATCGCCATTAAGGGCGGCTTGGAAACCAGCCTGATCGGATTGTCCTTCCTGAACCGGCTGGCCAGTTTTGGCATCCATGATGGCAAGATGTTGTTGAAACAATAACACGTTCAGGCAGTCGTTAACCAAGCGGCGCGGTCGATGTCGGGCCGGAAATACAAAATCGCGCGCTGGCTTTCCTCAGCCCGGGCCCCTTTTTGCCAAGGCGCGACCCCATGCAGGGCCATTGGATGCAGCAGATAGGCTTGACCGGGGTGCGCATGCACAACAACGCGGCGGCAGGTTTCAAACGCCGCGCGGCGGGCAGTTTGATAGGCATCCGTCAGATCAACCATCGGCCAGTCGGTTTGGTCAATCCCGACCAAAGTTTTGCGAAACATCGCCCGCATGATTTGGTGGGAGCCTTCCCAAACCACCATTGGCGAAGCGTTTTCATCGGTTTTCGTCACCGGAATGCCTATCAAAAAACCCTGAAACTCCAACAGCTTACGCCTGCGATCCGGCCCGACCGGGTGCAAGCCATCGACATGTGCGGCATCGCGGGTCAAGCGGAACTGAAAGGCGCTGTCGCTGTCGCCCTTGTCGCGTTGTGGATAGCCGGGATAGCAGATCGACACCTGCGCGCGATCAAGCTTGATGTCGTCCAGCCCCAGATCCTGACGGATGAAATCCATCGCAGGGCCTGGCATCGGGCCAGATCCGGCGATGCTGCCATCCTTATCGTTTGCCAGCGCATTAACCCCAACAAACCAGGTGCCGTTATTGCGCAACCAATCGTGTCGCAGGGCCGGATCCTGGGCTGTCGCGAGGGCAAGTGGGTGTACTTTTTTCAGCCATATCAGCAGCGCTGGATCACTGTCAAACCTGACCCAACTGCGCTGTTGCAACCGGGCCAACATCAGCCGACGAACCCTTTGCGCAACATGTTCAATGCCATCAACAGGATGAACCCGGCAAAAACCCGTTTCAGCGGTTTTGGGTCCATCGCATGCGCCAGCCGCACCCCCAAAGGCGCTGTCAGCATCGTCATCGCGATGATGAGCGCGAAAGCCACCAGATTGACCTGACCCAGCATGAAAGGTGGGCGTCCTTGGGTCGACGTGTCGGTCAGCAGAAAGCCGATCACGGCAGGCACCGCAATCGCCAGCCCAAAGCCTGACGCGGTGGCGATAGCGCGGTGGATCGGCACGCTGAACAAGCTCATCAACGGGACCCCGAAGGAGCCGCCGCCGATCCCCATCAACACAGACAGAAACCCCAGTATTGGAGCGCTGAACACACGGCCGATGCCTTTTGGCATTGCCGACCCCAGTCGCCAGCTATCGCGTGAAAAGATCAGGTAAAGGGCGACGATGAGGCCAAGAATGCCAAACAACTGCATCAAAAACGCCGAGCGTAAACCGGTGGTTGCCAACATGCCCAACACTGCGCCAACCATGATCCCAGGCGCCCAGGCTTTCAGGATGTCCCAGTCGACCGCGCCTTTTCTATGATGGCTTAACATCGAGCGAACTGAAGTGAAGACGATCGTCGCAAGCGAGGTTGCAAGGCAGATCTGCATCAGTTCCGGGCTGTCATATCCCAGGTTTGAAAAGGCGAAATAGAAGGCTGGAACCAAAATCAGTCCGCCACCAACCCCAAGCAAGCCCGCGATAATGCCGGCAAATGCGCCTATGCCCAGCAGAAGTACCAGCATCGGCAGAAAAGGTTGAATGCTTGTCATCAGGCTGACTATCCGTGTTGCGCAAGTCCTTCGCGGAGTACCGCACGGATCTTGGCGGCAGGCAAGGCGGATCGGCCGCCGGGCGCGCCCTTGTTTACTTTTTGTCGTGCTTGTTCTTGTTTGATGCCCAGACAAGCACCCCAAGCCCTGCGAAGAAGATGCCCAAGCTGACGAACTGGGCGGCAACCCCCATTAGATTTGAAACGCCGTAACTCATGAACCCCTTCCTTTTGTTGTTGGTTTTGGTGTTTTTGGTTTGGGAGGTAGTTTAGCTGTGGAAATCCGCGATGGGTTTGACAAGCATCAATCGGCCGGGGGCAAATGCGCCAGCGCGTCAAGCACCACCTGCGGGCCAGCCCCCGGACGATGCGCGTTTTCCGACAATTCCCGCCGCCAGGCCCGCGCACCGGGCTGACCTGCGAACAGGCCAAGCATGTGCCGGGTGATCTGGTTCAACTTGCCACCCGCTTGAAGATGCGCCTCGATATAAGGCAGCATTTGCAGCACCGCATCGCGCGCAGTGGTCTTGTGATCGACCTTGAAAACGCGCTGGTCGGCCTCAAGCAAAACCGAGCACGGGTCGTGATACGCCGTCCGCCCGATCATCGCACCATCAAGCCCCTGTTCAAGAAACGCTTCGACCTGATCAAGGCTGCTGATGCCGCCATTGATGACAATGTTGAGGTCAGGAAAGGCGTGCTTCATGGCGATCACCAGAGGATAGTCAAGCGGCGGCACATCGCGGTTTTGCTTGGGTGACAGGCCCTGTAACCAGGCCTTGCGGGCGTGGATTGCGAAACTGTTGACACCGGCCGCGCTGACGGCTTGCAGGAACTCCGGCAGGATCTTCTGAGGCTCCTGATCATCGACACCGATGCGGCATTTGACGGTAATTTCGGCCCCGGAACTGGCGTCGATCATCGCTGCGACGCAGTCTGCGACCAAGCCAGGCTGTTCCATCAAAACCGCCCCGAAACTGCCGGATTGCACCCTGTCCGACGGGCAACCGACGTTGAGGTTTATCTCCCTGAACCCAAACTCACAGGCGATGCGCACAGCCTTTGAAAGTTCCTCTGGGTCCGAACCACCAAGCTGCAATGCAACCGGCTGTTCCGCCGGATCAAACGCCAACAACCGTGCCGCATCCCCATGCACCACCGCCGCCGCCGTCACCATTTCGGTGTACAGCAACACATGCCTGGACAAGAGCCGGTGCAGAAAACGGCAATGCCGGTCGGTCCAATCCATCATAGGCGCAACCGATAGTTTTTTATCTATCTTTTTCAACATCTTATGTCATATATCAGTAGGATAAATGGAGAACAAAATTGCACCGTTTTGCACCAAATTGCACCGATTTACCCCTACTTTCCTGTTTGTGTGCACCGAAACTGCACCGATTCCGAGAGGTGCACCGCTAATATGGCTACCATACATCAAACTTCTAATGGAAGTTGGCGAGCCCAAATACGCCGCAAAGGAAAATACGCCTTGACCTGCCCCCCGAGGCTCCCTCATTCATAACGAGAGTTTGCGGGTTTGGATT
>CAYXXQ010000007.1:0-27840 GCA_964469075.1 uncultured Rhodobacter sp. | reverse complement strand
GCAACAGAAAAGACCCGGCGTTGCAGATGCAATCACCGGGCCTTCCCTGCACCTAACAGGTCAGATCACCAGTCTTCCGGGCCCTTGTGCTTGAAGTGTTCCACAAGGAAATCAATGAAGGCGCGCAGTTTCGGCTGCGTGTAGCGGCCCGGCGGATACACCGCGTAAATGCCGCGTTTTTCAATCGGAAGCTCTGGCATTGCTTCTTCCAGAAGGCCCAGCTCCAACTTTTCGTAGTACAAAAAGCTTGGCAAATAGGCGATCCCCAGTCCAGCGGCAGCAGCAGTCAGCAGTGACTGGCCGTCATTGACCGTTAAGCAGCCCGTCGTTCTGATCTGGCGCAGTTCACCCGTGGGTGAGGTCAATTTCCAGACATTGCCGCTGGACTGGTTTGAGTAATGCAAAAGCATGTGGTCGTTCAAATCGTCGATCTTTGATGGCTTGCCGTGTTTTGCGAAATATTCAGGCGCCGCGACCATTTTCATATTGGCTTCGGTCAGTTTGCGCGCCCTGAGGGTGCTGTCTTCCATTTCGCCGATGCGAATGGCCAGATCGAACCCTTCTGAGATCAACTCAACATAGCGGTTGTTCAAAACCAGGTTGACGTTGATTTCAGGGAATTGATGCAAAAAGGCGCCCAGCGCGTTTGAGATGTGGTTAACCCCAAAGTCGGTGGCGGCTGACAATCGCAGCGACCCGCTTGGGGCGGCTTGCATTGATGTCACCATCGCGTCGGCTTCACCAGCGTCGTTCAGAACCCGCCGCGCCTTATCGTAATAGGCAAGGCCGATTTCCGTGGGACTGACCCGCCGCGTTGTGCGGTTTAAAAGGCGTGCCCCTAAGCGAGACTCCAGCGATGAGACGTGTTTTGACACCGCTGATTTTGAAATACCCATTTTGCGTGCTGCGTCAGTGAATCCCCCCTGATCCACCACACTGGCAAACGCTTCCATTTCTGTTAACCGATCCATATTTTCATACCCTGTTAAACTCGGAACTGACGCCATTTAGCGCTGAGAATCAGGCAGCAATTTGGAGATCGTTCGGCAATACATAGCCTTTTTCGCTTACTGTCATGTTTTAGGAAACATGCACCGCCATTCGGTTGACGGTTTGGCGACGATGCCGCCATAATCGCCATATCGTCCATAAAAACAGGGGAATCGCGATGCCTGAGATGAAGACAACCGAGTCGGATGCTGATGTCCTGGAGTTTCTGAATTGTGTCGAAAACAGGCAGCGTGCAGCTGATACCCGCCAGATTGTTGAAATAATGCAGCGGATTACCGAGTGCACGCCAAAGATGTGGGGTGCCAGCATTATCGGCTTTGATCGTTACACATATCATCGCAAGGACGGGTCGGAACATGCGTTCATGATTACCGGCGTTTCACCGCGAAAAGCGGCGCTGACTGTTTATGTCATGCCGGGGTTTGACGCCTACCAGGATCAACTGGCGTGGCTGGGGAAGTTTAAACACTCGGTTTCCTGTCTATATATAACGCGTCTGACAAATGTCGACCTTTCGGTCCTGGAAGAGATCCTGACCGACAGCGTAAAGGTGATGCGGCGGCGATATCAAAGCTAGGTCTTGCCAATCCAGCGATATCGCCTTATATCCCCTTCAACAGCGGCAAGACTGGCTTCCACCCCCAGACTTCCACCGGAAATTGCAACGGGCCGCGCGCCCGTTTTTTTGTGCTTAGAAGAACCATGTCAGACCTGATTGCCAAAACCTCTATCGACAAACGCATTGCCGGGATTGTCCAGCCCCTGATCGAAGGGATGGGCTATGAGCTGGTGCGCCTGCGGTTAATGTCGGGCAAACATCCGATCTTGCAAATCATGGCCGAACGGCCTGATGGCGGCATTGACGTTGATGACTGCGCCAAAATCTCAGGCGCTGTGTCGGCGGTTATGGATGTCGAAGACCCGATTGAAGACGAATACACGCTTGAAGTTTCGTCCCCAGGGATCGACCGGCCTTTAACCCGGCTGAAAGATTTCGAAACCTGGGAAGGCTATGAGGCCAAGCTTGAAACCAGTGAGATGATCGACGGGCGCAAGCGCTTCAAAGGTCTTTTGCATGGGGTTGAGGGCAACGAAGTCCTGATCGACATCCCTGAAGGCACCATCGGCCTTGATTTTGAATGGCTGACCGAGGCCAAGCTGATCCTGACAGATGAACTGATCGCGGAAATGTTGAAAGCGCGTAAAGATGCGGGCTTTGACGAAGGCGATTTTGACGACATAGAAACAGACGAAACCCCGGAAGAGGAATAGACATGGCGATTACCAGTGCAAACCGGCTTGAGCTTTTGCAGATCGCAGATGCGGTCGCGCGGGAAAAACTGATCGACCCTGATCTGGTGATCGAGGCGATGGAAGAAAGCATGGCCAAGGCGGCCAAATCGCGCTACGGCGCTGAGCTTGACATCCGCGCCCATATCGACCGCAAATCCGGCGAACTGACCATGACCCGCATCCGCCATGTGGTTGACGAGGTTGAAAACCATTTCACCGAAATGACCCCGGCAGATGCACGCGCTTTTCTGGACGACCCGAAAGACGGCGATCAGATCGTTGACGAACTGCCACCGATGGATTTCGGCCGGATCGCCGCGCAATCCGCCAAACAGGTCATCCTGCAAAAAGTCCGCGAAGCCGAGCGCGCGCGCCAGTACGAAGAATTCAAAGACCGTGTGGGCGAAATCATCAATGGTGTCGTCAAACGGGTCGAATACGGCAATGTCATTGTTGATGTTGGCCGGGGTGAGGCCGTGTTGCGCCGCGATCAGTTGATCAACCGCGAGGCCTACCGCACCGGTGACCGTGTCCGCGCCTATATCCGCGAAGTCCGCGAAGAGGCCCGCGGCCCGCAGATCTTCTTGTCGCGCACAGCACCTGAATTCATGGCTGAACTGTTCAAGATGGAAGTGCCGGAAATTTACGACGGCATCATCGAAATCAAGGCCGTTGCCCGGGATCCGGGTTCGCGCGCCAAAATCGGTGTCATTTCCTATGACAACTCGATTGATCCCGTCGGCGCCTGCGTCGGTATGCGCGGCAGCCGGGTTCAGGCCGTTGTCAACGAACTGGGCGGCGAGAAGATCGACATCATCCCCTGGAATGACGATGCACCGACCTTCCTGGTTAACGCCCTACAACCGGCTGAGGTTTCTAAAGTCGTGCTGGACGAAGACGCCAACCGCATCGAAGTCGTGGTGCCCGACGAACAACTGTCGCTGGCAATTGGCCGTCGCGGTCAGAACGTGCGTCTGGCCAGCCAGCTGACTGGTTTTGACATCGACATCATGACCGAAGCCGAAGAATCGCAGCGTCGGCAAGCCGAGTTCGCCGAACGCTCGCAATTGTTCATGGAAACCATGAATGTCGACGAGGTTGTCGCGCAATTGCTGGTATCCGAAGGCTTTGCCACCCTGGAAGAGGTGGCCTATGTCGATATCGACGAATTGCTGACAATCGAAGGCTTTGACGACGACACCGCCGAAGAACTGCAAGCCCGCGCCCGCGAATGCCTGGAAGAAATCCACGCCAAGGCGATTGAAAAGGCCCGCGAACTTGGGGTTGAACAAAGCCTGTTTGACTTTGAAGGTCTGACCCCGGAAATGTTCGTCGCCCTAGGTGAAGACGGGGTGAAAACCCTGGAAGACTTCGCCACTTGCGCCGATTGGGAACTGGCCGGCGGCTATACAACCGTAGATGGGGAACGCGTCAAGGATGACGGTTTGCTGGAAAAATTCGACATGTCGCTGGAAGAGGCCCAGAACCTGATCATGACCGCCCGCATTCAGCTTGGTTGGGTAGACCCTGCCGATCTGGTCGAGGAGGCCGAGGAAGAAGAAGGCGAAGGCGAAGCAACACCCGAAGGGACCGAGGCCTGATTCTTCAGGCTTCGGACAATGCCCGTGACACGCGGCGGCCGGACAAAAACGAAAGACATCCCTGAACGCCGGTGCATTGCCACCGGCGCCAGCTTGGACAAGTCTGGTCTGATCCGCTTTGTCGTAGGCCCAGATGGAATCGTCCCTGATATATCCGGCAAGCTGCCGGGCCGGGGGATCTGGGTGTCAGCCGACCGCGAGGCCCTGACCAAAGCCGTTGCGAAAAAACTGTTTGCACGCGCAGCACGGCAAGCGGTTGAGGTTCCCACCGATCTTGTGGTATTGACCGAGGCCTTGCTGACAAGGCGGGTGATCGACCTGATCTCACTGGGCCGAAAAAGCGGTGATGCGATTGCCGGTTTTGATAAGGTTAAGGATGCTGTCGTTGGCGGCTCCGTTGCTGTTCTGCTACAGGCCTGGGACGGGTCCACGGCCCAAAAAGCCAAGATTCGCCCCCCGAAAGGCGAAAATGCCTTGATTTCCTGCCTTTCGGCAGACGAATTGGGTTTGGCATTCGGCCGGGAAAATGTGATACATGCCGCGCTTGCCGCTGGCGGACTCACACAGCGTATTGTAGAGGATGCCTCACGATTGGCAGGCATCCGCAAAGAAGATGTCCAAAGACGGGCAGATGCATCCGGCACAGGGCCGGAACAAGAAGGTGTTGAAGACGAATGAGCGATAACGACAACAAATCCGACAAACCCCTCGGCCTTCGCGGTGGTGGCGATCGGAGTCACGTGCGCCAGAGCTTTTCCCACGGGCGGACGAAATCCGTTGTGGTCGAGAAAAAGCGCAAACGGGTCGTTGTGCCGAAGCCGGGTGCAGCCTCAACCGCTGGCGGTGCTGGCGGAACCGGTGGCGCTTCGCGTCCTGCGGGCTCCAAACGTCCGGCCGGGATTTCCGATGCCGAAATGGATCGCCGCCTGTCCGCACTGAAAACCGCCAAAGCCCGCGAATCTGAAGAGGCCGCCCAGCGCGAAGCCGAATCCAAGAAACGCGAAGCCGAACGTGAAGCTCGCCGCGCCGAGATTGAGGCGAAAGAGGTTGAAGAACGCGAACGCGATGAGCGCCTGAAAGCCCAGGCCGAAGAAGAAAAGCGCACCCTTGAGGCCGCCAACGCGACCAAGGAAGCGCCCGCCGATGCACCGGCAGCGGCAGCCCCTGCCCCAACCGAAGATGGCCGCCCGGCCCCTGCGCGTTCAGCCCCAACCAAAAAGCTGCCCGAACGCCGGGAAGAGCCGAAAAAACAGCCGACCCGCAACAAAGGTGGCGACGATCGCCGCCGGTCTGGCAAGCTGACGATCAACCAGGCTTTGTCTGGCCGCGATGGCGGACGCACCCGGTCAATGGCCGCGATGAAACGCGCCCAGGAACGCGAACGCCGCAAGATGATGGGCGATGGCGGTGAGCGTGAAAAAGTTGTCCGCGACGTGCAGGTGCCCGAAGCGATCACCGTTCAGGAACTAGCAAACCGCATGGCCGAACGTGTCGCTGCGGTGGTGAAAACCCTGATGCAGAACGGCATCATGGCCACTCAGAACCAGACGATTGACGCTGATACCGCCGAACTGGTGGTCGAAGAATTTGGCCACAAAGTCGTGCGCGTTTCCGACGCTGACGTCGAAGACGCCATTAAATCGGTCGAGGATAACGACGTCGATCTGCTGCCACGCGCGCCGGTCATCACCATCATGGGCCATGTCGACCACGGCAAAACCTCGCTTCTGGACGCGTTGCGTAAAACCAATGTCGTTTCCGGCGAGGCTGGCGGTATCACCCAGCATATTGGTGCCTATCAGATCACCACCGAAAGCGGTGCGCGGCTGACATTCCTTGATACGCCGGGCCACGCTGCCTTTACCTCGATGCGCGCACGCGGGGCGCAAGTGACGGATATCGTCATTCTGGTTGTCGCCGCTGACGACAGTGTCATGCCGCAAACGATTGAGGCGATCCACCACGCCAAAGCCGCCGGTGTGCCGATGATCGTGGCGATCAACAAGATCGACCGCCCCGGTGCCGACGTCAACAAAGTCCGCACCGAGCTGCTGCAACATGAAGTGGTCGTTGAAGAAATGTCCGGCGATGTGCTGGATGTTGAGGTTTCAGCCAAAACCGGCGAAGGGCTTGATACCCTGCTGGAAAACATCGTGCTGCAAGCCGAATTGCTGGAACTGAAAGCCAACCCGAACCGCGACGCCGAAGGTGCCGTGATCGAGGCGCAGCTTGACACAGGCCGCGGCCCGGTTGCCACGGTTCTGGTGCAAAAAGGCACCCTGCGACGCGGCGATATCTTTGTCGTTGGCGAGCAATGGGGCCGGGTGCGTGCGCTGGTCAACGACCAGGGCGAACGCGTGGAAGAAGCCGGGCCATCAACCCCGGTTGAGGTTCTGGGCCTGAACGGCACACCTGAAGCTGGCGACGTTCTGAACGTTGTCGCCGATGAAGCAACCGCCCGCGAAATCGCCGATTACCGCGCCCAGCTTGCCAAAGACAAAAAGGCGGCCGCTGGCTCGGCAACGACGCTGGATCAGTTGCTGGCCAAGGCCAAAGCCGATCAGAACGTCTCGGAATTGCCAATTCTGGTGAAATCTGACGTTCAAGGCTCAGCCGAGGCGATTGTTCAGGCGATGGACAAGGTCGGTAATGACGAGGTTCGGGTGCGGGTTCTGCATTCGGGCGTCGGCGCGATCACCGAAAGCGACGTGACCTTGGCCGAGGCTTCGGGCGCGCCGATCATCGGCTTCAACGTCCGCGCCAATGCGCCTGCCCGCGATGCGGCCCGGCAAAAAGGCGTCGAGATCCGTTATTATTCGATCATCTACGATCTGGTTGACGACGTGAAGGCCGCCGCAAGTGGCCTGCTGTCTGCCGAGATCAAGGAAACCTTCGTCGGTTACGCCTCCATCAAAGAGGTGTTCAAAATCACCGGCGTCGGCAAGATCGCTGGCTGTACCGTCACCGAAGGTGTCGCCCGTCGCGATGCTGGTGTGCGCCTTCTGCGCGACAACGTCGTGATCCACGAAGGCAAACTGAAAACCCTGAAACGCTTCAAAGACGAAGTGAAAGAGGTTCAGGGCGGTCAGGAATGCGGTATGGCGTTTGAAAACTACGAAGACATCCGCGAAGGCGATGTGATCGAGATTTTCGAAACGGAAGAGATTGAACGTACCCTATGATGTATCTAAGGTGGCTGTAATGGCCACCTATAGGGTAACTATCGCTTTCGTCTGCGAAGGATTTGATGACCGAAGACCCAAAGCCTAACAAGAACCAGGGTAAAATGGCACCTCGATGGCTGGCAGAAATGCGCGCCAGCGAGGTGGATGGGCATCACGTCGACAAACCGCATGGTTTTTATGTAAATTATCAGAAATTCGCCGCCGTCCATGTGGCACGCGGCAATGACACCTTGGTCGTAGCTTTCGACAACCTGTCTGCGGTCAACGACACCAGCCTAGAACGCGAGGCCTGGGGCGATAAGTTTTACGCCGATAATGGCTGGTCAAGCCTTGGCATCATCTCGTTTGACGCCAACTGGTATCGCGATGACACGCTGTTTGACTACATGGAAAGCCTGCGCGATCAGGGGTTTTTCAAGCAATACAAAAACGTGGTGTTCACCGGCACATCTATGGGCGGATACGCGGCCTGCGTCTTTTGCGGCCTGTCACCCGGGTCAGTCGTGCTGTCCTATTCCCCGCAGTCGACGCTAAAAAAAGACCTCGTGCCCTGGGAAAAACGCTTTAACCGGGGACGGCAACAGGATTGGTCGGGCCGTTACGCCGATGCTGCCACCCTAACTGCCGCCGCCAAGCGGGTATATTTGTGCTACGATCCCTATATGGGCGGCGACAAAGCCCATGCTGACCGGTTTTCAGGTGAAAACATCGTACATCTGCACTCCAACTATATCGGCCACAAGACCGTGGTGTTCATGCGCCGCGTTGGCATTTTGAAAAGCGTGACGGGTATGGCGATCTCGGGCAAGCTGACCCCGGCGATCTTCAACGATCTTTATCGCAGCCGCCGCAGTCTGCCGTGGTATTATTTCGGCCTGATCGACCTTGCGATGCAGCGCGGCCATATGGGTCTGGCGCAGCGGATTATTGACAACGCCGCCAAGGATTCAAACAATCCGCGCTTACCGGCAGTATTAACAAGACGACGACAACTGTTTCTGGATGAACAGGCAAAATCCTGAACGGTTGATTGATCCGAGCAAATTGGCGTCAAGAAAACCGACTGAAAGGTCACAGCATGAGCGGGTGTTTTATCGTTTCGCGGAACGACGGGCTTGGGGCGCGTCTATTGCCGATCTTAAGCGCGATGCGACTTGGGGTGGAACTTGATGTTCCAGTTAAAGTGTTATGGCCTATCTTGTTGGAAAGTCAGCATAATACCGCAGATTACGAAACCTTGTTCAGCCGTGAGTTCCTGGATCGGTGTTTTGTCGATGCAGCGGAATATGGCCGCCTGAACACCAATGCGATGCCGATAGAAGTGTCCAAACACAAGACCCGGGCAGAGCTGAAAGAGGCGGTCAACACCGGCACCAATTTCGCCTTCACCAACACGGTGATGAAAATCCGCCTTGCTGATGAGGAGGAAGAAACCGTTAACACGGCCTACGCCGCGGCGATGTCGGAAATCAGTTTTTCCCCGGCGGTGACCGAACATATGGCGCGGATTGATACCGCATTTCAGGGCCGCAAAACCATCGCCTACCATGTGCGCCACGGCGATCTGACCAGCCATTACCGGACCAGCGGCAAACCCTGGACCGCGAAATATATCCCGAACGAGTTTTATCTGGAGCATATCCGCGCAGCCGCCAGTTCTGACGCGCTGACGGTGATGTTTGGCGATTGCGCGCAGTCGCTTGAATGGATGAAGGACAACCATCCTGACCTTTATTTGATCACGGATCTGGTGCCCTTGGATGGCATCAACGCCCTTCAGCGCGATTTCCTGGAGCTTTACGCGATGTCGCGCACCAGTGAGATCGTCGCCCCGAAGATGAGTGGCTTTTCCCAGATGGCCGCCGGGATTGGCGCGATTCCGGTGCATGACATTGTCGAAGTGCTAAGCGATGACCAGATGCGCGTCGCTTGCGATGCGCTTGCAACTCGCATCCGTGATGATCGCGACAGCTTCACCGGCAATGGCGATATCGGCCAGTCTTTGGCGCATCTTGTGCCGTGGCTCGCCAGCCATGACCAGACAGATCAGGCGATCACTTTGCTAGAGGCTGAGCTTGCCGCCGGCAATCGCACGCCTTTTCTGTATCAGTTGCGCGCGCAGCTTGCGCATAAGGATGGTGATGCCGCCTTGCTGGCAAAACTGTCATTTGATTGCCGCGACGAGATGGTTTTTGAGCGTAGCGTTCCCGCCGAAATCGACGCACTGCATGCCGATCTTGAGATCGGGAAGCAAAACTATGGCGCGGCCCTACCCCTGCTGCGCCGCGCGCTGACGATGGTGCCGTTTGGCACGACCCTGCGCAACGCGATGTCCGAGATTTGCACGTTGGATAACCTCAACACCTCCGGGTTTTTTCCGTTTGAAAAAGAGTTGCTGCAATCCAGCTTTCTGGTGCGCGGGAAAACCCCCTTGGGAACCCCGGCGATCGATATGCGGATGTTCGCCTGGGACGCGCGCTATTATTTCATGTCGCCAATGACCCGGACGCTGACAATCGGTGGCCTTGGCGGACGGGCCTTGGCGACGATTGACAAGACAATTGACGCGCTTTCGGGTGGCGATGATCCGCTTTTGCAAAGCTTTCAAAGCTTCCGCACCGTGATTGAAATGGAGGTTGGCGATAAGAAAGCAGCGCTTGCCAGTTCAGCGAAACTCGCCGCCGACTATCCGGATCGCAAGTTTATCCTGCAACGGCATTTGATGAACCTTTTGGCAGTCAAACAAACCGAAGCGGCGCTTGAAATTGCGGAGCAGCTGACCGCGCTGGAGCCAGATGCTTTGTGTTATCAAGGGGTTCTGGGCGATATCTACTATGACCTGAAGCAGTTCCCGCAAGCGCTGACCTGTTATGAGCGAGTCAATCCCGGCAAGGCCTATTTCCCGGCTTTCGTTACCCGCCACGCCTTCCTGCTGCGCCGCGCCAAACGCCTGGATGAAGCGAAGGCGCTGTTTGACAGTTGCCTTGCCGAAACCGGCTGGCTGGACCGATTTATCGTCGAACAGACCCGCATGACCTTGCCCAGTGGCCGGGCCTCAGAATACCTGCCACGGATGGAGCGGTTGTCGCATGAAGGGGGGGCTTTGCGCAAAGTCCAGAACATGATCGCGCGGATCAAATTCAAGGAAGGGGATATTGATCGGGCGCTCGAATATGCTGAGTTGGCGGTCAAATACAGCCCGCGTTCGATCGATTATGTGACATTCCTGGTGCAACTTTATCTGGAGATCGGCAACCTGAAACAGGCCGAAGATCTGCTGACATCAAGTGACATTCAAACCAGCCGCCCGAAGTTTTACGCCGATTTCCAAAACACGCTGGCCGAAAAACATGCGGCCCTGGCTTCGGCCTCTTAACGGATGGTGACGACGGATCAGGCGGCCCCCGGCCCCGTCATTCGTGACCTCAAAGGCGGCATCGTTGTGCCGATCCCCAGCGATATCGACACACCGCAGCCCCTGAATACCGGCGTTCTGACCCAAGACCGGGCGCAAGTTCCTGAAAGCATCACCTGGCGCGGCGGCAACCGATGGACGTTTGATCCCCGCATCCCAGAACCGCAGGAAATCCAGCAGATGGAAGGGCGGTATCTTTTTGCCGGCCTTCTTTACGGGCATTTCGGGCATTTTCTGGTGGAATCAACCGCCCGCCTGTGGGCTGTTGATCAGCTGCGCGACCAGCTCGACGGCATCGTTTTTGTCCCCAAAGTCCAACGGCGGCTTGATGCGGTTAAAGACAATTATCAGCCGTTCTTTGATCTGCTTGGGCTTGATCTGCCGATCTACAATCTGGCGGAACCGACAGCTTGCGAGCGTCTGTTTGTGCCACCCCAGGGGTTTGGCATGTTTGGCATGATCCAGGGCCTGCCAGTTTACCGCGATTTCATGCGCAACCGCTTGGCGAAATCCATTGGCGAAGGCGGGGCGCGTAAGATCTACGTCTCCCGTTCAGACCTGACGCATCAGCGTGGCGGCATCCTGGGGGAGGTTCGTCTTGAGGCGTTTTTGGCCGATCAGGGATATGATGTTTTTCACCCGCAGAATCACTCGTTCGAGGCGCAGTTGCAGGCCTATAAATCGGCGGATTACATCATTTCGCCCGACGGCTCACCCTTGCATATGGCGGCTTTGGTGGCCCGGCCTGGAACCAAAGTTGCGGTGATTGCACGGCGGCCAAACATCGCGTTGCAGTTTCGCTATCAGTTCAGCGCGTTCTGTCAGATCGACACGGTGACGGTTGACGCCTTGATCAATCATTGGATCCCCGAAAGTGAAGACCTGCCCAATCGCCTGTCTTACGGGGAGTTGGATGAAACCGTGGTTTGCGACACGCTTGCATCGGCCGGGTTCGTTGCATCAGATGCGCGCTGGCCAAAGATGACGGATGCAGAGCGGCAGGAAATTATGGCGGTTCTGGAAACACGGCAACGCGGTAAGTTCAAGCTTTTCATTCCGGGACTGGTTAATCCACCACTTAAACAAGCGCCTTAAATTACTTTATATCAGGTTATTACCAGATGTTCTTAATGTAATAAGTACGGCACACTTCCCTCCAACTTCTATCCGCCAAACGCCTTCAGCCACCTTGTTTCAACCCCCGAAAGCTTCCATATAGATGCCAGTTAAGGAGGGCGCATGTCTGACACTCAGAAATTTCCCGGCTGGCACGGGACGACAATTATCGGCGTCAAAAAGGGCGGCAAAGTAGCCCTGGTTGGCGATGGTCAGGTCAGCTTGGGGCAAACCGTTATCAAAGGGTCGGCCCGCAAAGTCCGGCGGATTTCACCCGGCGGGTTTGATGTTGTATGCGGCTTTGCCGGATCAACCGCCGACGCCTTCACCTTACTGGAACGGCTTGAAACCAAGCTTGAAGCGACACCTGGGCAGCTTGCCCGCGCCTCGGTCGAGTTGGCGAAAGATTGGCGGATGGACAAATACTTGCGCAATCTTGAAGCGATGCTGATCGTGACCGACGGCACTGACCTGCTGGTGATCACTGGTGCTGGTGATGTGCTGGAACCGGAACATGGTGTCGCGGCCATTGGCTCCGGCGGGAATTTCGCCTTGGCGGCGGCCCGGGCGCTGGCAGACAGCGATCTGTCAGCAGAAGAAGTTGGCCGCCGCGCCCTAACAATTGCCGCAGAAATCTGCGTTTACACCAATGGCAATATGACAGTTGAGGTGATCCCGGCATGAGCAACCTGACCCCGCGCGAGATCGTCTCGGAGCTTGACCGTTTTATCATCGGCCAGAACGACGCCAAACGCGCCGTTGCCGTGGCGCTTCGCAATCGCTGGCGGCGCAAGCAGCTTGGCGATGACCTGCGTGATGAGGTTTATCCGAAAAACATCCTGATGATCGGACCGACCGGCGTTGGCAAAACCGAAATTTCCCGGCGGCTGGCCAAATTGGCCCACGCGCCTTTCATCAAGGTCGAGGCAACGAAGTTCACCGAGGTCGGCTATGTCGGGCGCGATGTCGAACAGATCGTCCGCGATCTGATTGACGCCGCGATCATCATGGTGCGCGAAACGATGCGTGAAACCGTCAAGGCCAACGCCCATAGTGCTGCCGAGGACCGGGTGATTGCGGCCCTTGCCGGTACTGATGCGCGCGACGCCACACGCGAAATGTTTCGCAAGAAACTGCGCGATGGCGTGCTGGACGACAAGATGATCGAAATCGAGGTCGCGGACGCCAGCAACCCGATGCAGATGTTTGACATGCCGGGCCAGCCCGGTGCAGGCATGGGCATGATGAACTTGGGCGACTTGTTCGGCAAAGCCTTTTCCAGCCGCACCCAACGTCGCAAGCTTAGCGTTGCCGACAGCTATGAGCTGCTGATCAATGAAGAGGCCGACAAGCTGGTCGATCAGGAAGTTGTCACGAAAGAGGCCGTCAAATCGGTAGAGGAAAACGGCATCGTGTTTTTGGACGAAATCGACAAGGTCTGCGCCCGCAGCGACGCGCGCGGGGCCGATGTCAGCCGCGAAGGTGTGCAGCGCGATATGCTGCCCTTGATCGAAGGCACCACCGTTTCCACCAAACACGGCCCGGTCAAGACCGACCACATTCTGTTCATCGCATCAGGCGCATTTCATATCGCCAAACCCAGCGATTTGCTGCCGGAACTGCAAGGCCGCCTTCCCATCCGGGTGGAACTGCGCGCCTTGACCGAAGAGGATTTCGTGCGGATCCTGACGGAAACCGACAATGCGCTGACAAGACAGTACACCGCGTTGATGCAAACCGAGGAGGTTACGGTTGATTTCACCAAAGACGGCATCGCCGCCCTTGCCAAGATCGCGGCCGAGGTGAACCAGTCAATCGAAAACATCGGCGCGCGACGGCTTTACACCGTGCTTGAACGGGTTTTTGAGGAGCTTAGCTTTTCGGCCCCGGACCGGTCTGGCGATAAGGTCACTGTTGATGCCGCGTTTGTTGAAAAGAACCTTGGCGAATTGGCGCGCTCGTCCGATCTTAGCCGCTATGTTCTTTAACTGACGCCTTCCTTAGTGCTCTTCTATCTTCATTGTTCTGCAAATACTCAGACGAGGTTTGAGTATTTGCAGAACAATGATTTGGACGCGGTGTCCCCTATGGTTTAGTCTGGTATTTTTTGGCTTTCCGCCGAAACCAAAGCCTGCGCATGATCCGCCCATGCGGATGCTTGATTTCATTGCCCTGAACAAACGTTGGCTTTTGGCCGGAGGCCTGATTTCCCTGTCGTCGTCTTATGGGCAGACATTTTTTATTTCGATCTTCGCCGGGGAGATCATGGCAGAGTTTGATCTGTCCGATGGTCAATGGGGCGGGTTTTATACGCTTGGCACGACCGCGTCGGCGATTGCCATGCTTTATGGCGGTATCCTGTCGGATCGGTTCCGGGCGCGGGCGCTGGCAAGCTCGGTCCTGGTGCTTTTGGCGCTGGCTTGTTTGTTCATGGCAAACATTCCCGGGGCCTGGGCCTTGCCGCTGGCGATTTTTGCGCTTCGGTTCACTGGCCAAGGAATGCTGTCGCATATCGCGGTTGTTGCCGTCGCGCGCTGGTTTGCCAGGGCACGCGGCAAGGCGCTGGCGCTGACGACGCTGGGCTTTTCGCTGGGCGAAGCGCTGTTGCCGATGTTGTTTGTCACGCTGTTGGCGTTTTCACCCTGGCGGTCGCTTTGGTTGCTGGCAGCCGGGGCTTCGATCCTGACGATCCCGGTTGTTCTGTTGCTGCTGAATAGAGAGCGCACACCCCAAAGTATTGCTGATCACGACAGTGTTGCGGGGATGAACGGGCGGCATTGGACACGGCGTGAAACCCTGTCGCATTGGCTGTTTTGGATGATCGTGCCGACGATGACGGCACCGGGCATTTTCAGCACCGCGCTGTTTTTTCAGCAGGTGCACTTGGCGCAATCCAAAGGGTGGGAGCACGCGCATTTCGTCGCCCTGTTTCCGTTTTACACCCTGACCACGGTGGCGGCGATGTTTGCCTATGGGCTGGCGATTGATCGCTTTGGCTGTCGGCGGCTGATCGCCTGGTTTCAGGTGCCGATGGCGCTGGCCTATATCACCTTTGGGCTTGGCGACAGTTTGACCAGCGCGATGCTGGGGTTTTTCCTGATGGGGCTGATGCAGGGCGGCGGGGCGACCTTGTTCGGGGCGTTCTGGCCTGAGTTTTACGGCACTCGCAATCTGGGGGCAGTGAAATCGCTGGCGACGTCGATGATGGTGTTCGGCTCGGCCCTGGGGCCTGGGGTGACGGGGCTGCTGATTGATCTGGGCATTCCGTTTCAGGATCAGATGGTCGGATATGCCATTTATATTCTGGCGGCCTGCTGTCTGACGCATATCGCGATGCGCCGCGCGGCACCGGCTTTGCCTGTCAGCGCTGGCGTCTGAGGTAAACGTAATAGGCCCCGCCGCCGCCATGTTTTCGGCTGGCTTCGGTGACTTGCAAAACCAAGGGCGACAAAGGCGGTTGGTTCAGCCATTGCGGCACTTGGCGTTTCAGAACGCCGCGGCGTTCGGGCATGATGCTTTCGTCAGACGTGCGGCAACCTTTACCTGTGATTACCAGCAGCAACCGCTTGCCGGAATGATACGCGTCGCGGACAAAATTGTTCAGCGCCGGATGGGCTTGGGCCAGGGTCATTCCGTGCAGGTCGATCCTGCCGTCAACCGCCAGTTTGCCTTTCTTAAGCCGCTCAAAATTGCGTTTGTCCATGTTTGAGGAAACGGCTGCAAAGCCCTGATCAAACCCGGGTTTCAGCATGTTTACAGGAATATAGCGGGCGGGCTTGCTGCCGATCTTGAAAGGTTTCAGGGGCGGGTCCACCGGGACGGGCGGGGTTACGTCAGGCTGGTTATCCAGCATCTCTGCGAGATCGGGCAGGGGTCTTGCCAGGGGGATCGCCTGCTCGGCCACCTTTTGCCACAGGGCTTTGTCCTCCGGGCTAAGGCCCCGTGATTTACGCCGCCGCCCTGCCAATGTCAGCCCTCGGGCGCCAAGCGATTGGCGATCTCGATCGGCAATAAAACGACCATCCGGCCACTGTCTTTGACCTGCCCGGCGGCGAGGCCGGCCTCGGTGCCGGTGCCGAAATAGATGTCGGCCCGCTGCGGTCCTTTGATGGCCGCGCCGACATCCTGGGCGATCATCAGGCTGCGCAAGGCGTTGCGGCCGCCTTTTTCAACCCAAACCGGAGCACCCATTTGGGTATAGCGCGGATCAACCGCCAGGGATCTGAGGGGGGTGATCGGCCGGGAAAGCGCACCAAGCGGTCCAGAGTCGGCGGTCAGCGTTTCCAGCCTTTGAAAAAACACGTAAGAGGCGTTGAATTGCAGCGCCTCGCGGCCCTTTTCGGGATTTCGGCGTACCCAATTGCGCAGCCCCGCGATTGAGGCCTGGTTTCCAGGAACTTCGCCAAGCCGTACCAATTCGCCGGGGGCCGACCGGTAGACATGGCCGTTTTCACCGGCATAGCCGACGCGGATGGTGTTGCCGTTGCTCAGCTTGATCCGGCCCGAGCCCTGGGTATGCAGAAAATACGCCTCAACCGGGTCATCGACATAGGCGATTTCCAAACCCTTATGCCGCAACGCGCCGTCGTCGATCTTGGCACGGGTCAGGTCCGGGTCTTTTGGGGTCAGATCCTTGGGTTTGGCATAGATCGGATACTGATAAGGCCCCTGCCGATAGAGGGAGCCGTTCAAAACCGGCTCAAAATAGCCGGTGAATAGGGCTTTGCTGCCGGGGCGCACGACGATGGGCGTGAAAAACGTTTCAAAGAAGGTTTTCGCGTGCGGTCTGGTGGCCGCATAGTCGCACAGGCCTTTCCATTCGGTCTTGCGAATATCGCGGCAGGATTTCAGGAACGCACTTAAGGCCGCTTCGTGATCGTCCTGGTCCCAACCCAAAAGCTGATCAAACCGGATGGCGTGATGCAGGCCCCCTGCCAGCAAAGGCGCGGCAGAGGTTGTGATCGCCAGGGCGGCAAATGCTGCGGCAAATTTGCGCGCCCGATAGATCATCCGCCGGTGGCCACAAGCTGCCAGTTGGGGTCGTTGCTGCCCATGACGCGGGCGAAGGTCCAGATGTCTTTCTGGCGCTTGATCTCTTCGGGGTTGCCTTCGACGATTTCACCGGCGACATCGCGCACGACCGAGGTCAGCTCTCCCACGAATTTGATCGAAACTTCGCCTTCGTTGCTGTCTTCATTGAAATCAGCGCCGACAAGTTTCAATTCCCGCACACCGATGAAGCTGGCGTCAACGCGCAGGTCTTCGGCCTCACGGGTTTCAACGACGCTGGCAAAGCTGGTGTAGACATCATCGGACAGAAACTGCTTCAGGGTATCCAGCTCACCGTTTTCAAACGCCATCAGGATCATTTCATAAGCACCACGCGCCCCGTCCAGAAACTCGGTCACCGAAAACGACGGTTCGGCTTGTTTCATTTTGGTCAGCGCTTGCCCGGCCTTGCCTTTGACATCAATATGATCGGCAATGTCGAGGTCGACGCCGCCTTCGATCACTTCAAAATCGCGACGCCGATTGTCGGCGGGGCTTGGCTTGGCCACACCTGACACTGGCGGCTTTTCAAAACCCTCGCGCGTACCCAGCACGCTTTTCAGGCGCAGGACTAAAAACAGGGCGATGCCCGCTAGGACAAGCAGCTGGATGACAGCGGAACTCATGAAGTACTCCTGAAAATGGCGGTCCGGTCATGGAAACCGGCGTTGTTTGCACATATGTATGACAGGGCTGTGGTCAAGTCTACCATAGCAATGCGCAAGAAAGAGTGAGGGTGCCAGGATGTGGCTGTTTTTAGTGTTCGTCGCCGTGCCGATTGTCGAGATTGGCCTGTTTATACAGGTTGGCGGTGCCATTGGGCTGTGGCCGACCCTGGCGATTGTCGTACTGACGGCCTTTGCAGGCACCATTTTGATGCGCGCGCAGGGGCTTTCCACCCTTAACCGATTGCAATCCTCCCTTTCTGAAGGGCGCAACCCGGCCGATCCGATGGCGCAAGGCGCGATGATCCTGGTGGCAGGTGTTTTGCTGCTGACGCCGGGGTTTTTCACCGATGCGGTCGGGTTTGCCTTTTTATTGCCGCCGGTTCGGGCGGTGCTGATCAAATGGGTGTCTTCGCGGGTTTTGGCCAATGGCGGGTTTTACAGCCAGACGGTTCACAGCCGCACAACCACGCGCAATGCCTCGGGTTCCGGCACGATTGACGGCGAATACTCGGTTTTGGATGACATAGACGACACAAAACCGGAAAATCCGTCTGGCTGGACGAAACATTGAATTTGCGCCGGTTTCCCGGATTGTCGGGCTTTCATTGACCTGATAGTCATTCCCCAAAATTCAGATTCCCACCTTGAGGAGCTTTCAATGGCTGACGAAAAACCGGCACCCGCCAAACCTGCGGAAATCCAGGCCCCCAAACTACAGGTCATGGGCCAGTTCATCCGGGACATGTCGTTTGAAAACGTTGCCGCCCAGAAGGGCCTTGAGGGCAACATTCAGCCGGATATCCAGGTTCAGGTGAACCTTGATGCCCGCCGTCGTGAAAAAGACGGCAATTACGAAGTTCTAATGAAGCTGAACATCGAATCCAAAGGCAAGGATATCGACGAGGTACTGTTCATCCTGGAAATCGAATATGGCGGCATTTTCCACATCGAAAACGTGCCCGACGATCAGTTGCATCCGTTCCTTCTGATCGAATGCCCGCGGATGATTTTCCCTTATCTGCGCCGGATCGTTGGCGACATCACCCGCGATGGCGGCTATCCGCCGCTGAACCTGGAAAACATTGATTTTCTGGCCCTCTATCGTTCCGAGGCCCAGCGCCGGGCAGAATCTGAAAAAGCCGGTCAGCCAATCGCGTGATTTAGAGGCTTGGTCGATTTACCTGCTATTGGCCGAATTTCAGCCAAAGCGCCTGATCGCCCAGGGATTTCACAAACGCCTGATGGCGCGTAACCTCGTCCTCGTTTAGACGCGGGGGCAGGGGTCCGGGCCTTGGGCCTGCTTTCCAGACCTCACCGCTGCCATCCAGCGTGGTTGTATGCTGATGGCTGCCTGCCAGAGCGAAATCCGGTTGGCGGCCGCCGACCAGTTCAAGATAAACCTCGGCCAGCAGTTCGGAATCAAGCAGCGCACCGTGTTTTTCGCGGGAGGAGTTATCGACCGAAAAGCGGCGGCACAGCGCATCAAGTGAGTTTTGCGCCCCCGGAAACCTTTTGCGCGCGATTTCCAGCGTATCAATCGCCTGATCCATCGGCAGGCGGGGATGGCTGATCCAGTTAAGCTCGGCATTGATGAATTTCATGTCAAAGCTGGCATTGTGAATGACAAGTTTCGCGTCGCCAATGAAGTCGATAAAATCCTTGGCGATCGACGCAAAAACCGGTTTGTCGGCCAGAAATTCATCCCCCAGACCATGCACGGCAAAAGCGTCTTCCGGCATCATGCGTTCGGGGTTGATATATTGGTGATAGATTGCCCCGGTCGGCATATGATTGAACAGCTCAATCGCGCCGATTTCAACGATCCGGTCGCCAGTATTGGGATCAAACCCGGTGGTTTCTGTGTCCAGAACAATCTCACGCATCTTTTTGGTGCCTTGTTTTCAGATCCGACAGAACCGCTTTGACGGCCTGTTCGGCTGCTTCAAGCGAGGTGGTTTCAATCACATAATCCGCCCGCGCGCGTTTTTCGACATCGGGCATCTGGCTGGCCAGAATGGTGGCAAAATGCGCCTCGGTCATGCCGGGTCGATCCAATACGCGGGCTTTCTGTGCGTCTGCCGGTGCGCTGACAACCACGGTTGCATCAACATAGCTGTCGCCACCGGTTTCAAACAACAGTGGCACATCGACAACAATCAAATAGCGCCCCTGCGCAGCCTGTTCCTTGATGAAGGCGGCGCGATCCTGGGCCACAAGCGGATGCACCACGCTTTCAAGCCGGGCAATCGCGGTTTTATCCTGCGCGATCCAGTCCTTCAGCACGCTGCGATCAACCCCGGCATCGGTTACGGCTGCCGGGTATAATGCGGCAACACCGGCAAGCGCCGCACCGCCCGGGCCATAAAGGCGATGAACGGCGGCATCGGCATCCCAGACCGGCACGCCCTGATCGCGGAAAAATCCGGCGGTGGTCGATTTGCCCATGCCGATAGACCCCGTGAGGCCAATTATGAAGGGCTGCCCGCTCATTTGGCCAAAACGGCGGCGCGGAGGTCTTCATCAACCTCAGGACGCTTGCGAAACCAGGCCTCAAACCCCGGAACGGCCTGATGCAGCAACATGCCAAGCCCATCGACCGTCGGGCAGCCTTTGGCGGCGGCCTGGGCCAGCAGATCAGTTTGCAGCGGATTGTAAACGATGTCGGTCACCAGGGTTTTAGTCTTGATCCGGTCCAGCGCAAAAGCAAGTGGCGGCTGACCGGTCATGCCAAGCGAGGTCGTGTTCACCAAAGTCGCAACGCCCCCAACCTCATTCGCGGCGGTGTTCCAATCCAGCACACGCACGCGCGCACCGAAATGTTCACGCAGCATTTCCGCCCGGTTGCGGGTGCGGTTGGTCAGCCAGATCTCGGGTGTGCCTTCGGTGATCAAGGCCGAGATCACCGCCCGCGACGCACCCCCTGCCCCAAGCACCATCGCCGGGCCTGCGCCTGCCTGCCAGCTCGGCGCATTTTGCTGAACATTGGCGATAAAGCCGTAGCCATCGGTATTGTCGGCCTGAATGCGCCCGTCTTTGCGAAAGGAAACGGTGTTTGCCGCCCCGATCAGGGCCGCGCGGTCAGTGATGACATCGGCTAATGTCAGTACCTTTTCCTTGAAAGGCAGCGTAATATTGACGCCGCGAAACCCCAATCCTGGAAGTGAGCGGAGGCCTTTTTCAAAACTGTCATGCGCCAGTTCAATCGGGATATAATAGCCGTTGATGCCATAGCGTTTCAGCCAATGGCCGTGCAGCTTAGGCGAAAGACTGTGCGATATCGGGGCGCCGATAACGCCGGCGAGGGGAATGGGGCGATCTGTCATTTTTCCAGCAATCCGGTTTGTGTCAGATAGGCCAGCATCTCTAGCAAAGGCAAGCCAAGCACGTTGAAATAATCGCCTTCGATCTTGGAAAACAGCCGGACGCCCTCGGCCTCCAGCTTGTAGGCGCCGACGGTTTGGTAAATCTCGTCGCCCATGCGGTCTAGATAACCGTCGATAAAGGTGTCTGAAAAATCGCGCATCGTCAGGCGGGTATTGCCGACATGCCGCCATTGCGGTTGGCCGTTTTTGACGATCACGGCTGCGGATAACAGGTTGTGGGTCTTGCCGCGCATGGCCTGCAATTGCTGGCGGGCCTCGTCGCGGGAGCTCGGTTTGCTAAGCAGGGTGTTTTGAAATTCCAGCACCTGATCACAGCCGATCACCACCGCTCCGGCCGCATTTGCCGACACCCGAAGCGCCTTCATTTCTGCCAGCGCGTCGGCGATGTCGCGGGGGGTTGCGTCTTCTGCGATCAGCGAGGCTTTAATCGTTTCTTCATCTATCCGCGCCACTTTGCTGGTGAACGCAACGCCCGCATTGGCCAAAAGCGTGCGCCGAATTTCTGAGGCTGTGGCCAGGATGATCTCTGTCTGCATGGGTGTAATCTTGTGGATATTTCACCGGGTTCACAAGGGATGAATGGGTGGAAAACCCGGCCTTTGACGCTTGCCGGGATAAATTGCGGTGTTGCGGCTTTTCGGTTCAGGTTTCATCCACAAGGGATGATGTTTTCCCGAGGTGTTGAAAACCTGCCTTGGTTCGCCTTTCTACAGAAAACTTCAAGGACTCCCACAGTTTTGTCCACAGATTCAATTCCTCTAAGCTTTTGTTAAATATGTGTTAATGCAGTTTTGCAGGCCTTTGTATGAAACTGTTCAAATCCGTCCCGAAAACCCCGCCTTCAAGAAAACTGGGGACCATTGGTTTATCCTACCTTTCCCCTGCACCACTAAATCATCTACTTTTCTATAAATCATATTTATTATAGAGAGGCCAAGCCCAGCGCTGAAAGATTGCTTAGAATGACCGATATCCTTGCCAGCCTATATCCCTGGACCAAAAGCCTGCACGTGATTTCCGTGATCAGCTGGATGGCGGGCCTGTTTTATCTGCCGCGTTTGTTCGTCTATCACACCGAAAAGGTTGGCAACAACGACGAGACCCATGCGCTGTTTCAGATGATGGAACAAAAACTGCTACGCCTGATCATGAACCCGGCTATGATCGCCACCTGGATCTTCGGGCTGATGCTGGTGTTTACGCCCGGCATCGTTGACTGGTCCTCGGTTTGGCCCTGGGTCAAGGCGGTGATGGTGATTGTGATGACTTGGTTTCATCATTGGCTGGGTTTGCGGCGCAAAGAATTGATTAAGGGCACCTGCACCGTCACGGGCAAACAGTTTCGCCTGATGAACGAAGTGCCGACGGTTTTGATGATCATCATCGTCGTCATGGTGATCGCGCGGCCGTTTTAAAGCCTGGCGATTTGACATTGTTAACCGCTTGCGTGTAAACACCCGATCAGTCTGGCCGTCCGGCCGCAAAGACGATTCCAAACGACGATCTTTTTGACCCACCCGCGCCGATAAGGCCCGGTGGCCTTATGGAAATCCTATGACCCAAGAAAAAGTCCTGCTGTCCGAACTGAAAGCCAAAAGCCCGGCTGACCTTTTGTCGATGGCGGAAGAGCTTGAGATCGAGAATGCCTCGACCATGCGCAAGGGCGACATGATGTTCGCCATTCTGAAAGAAATGGCGGAAGAGGGGGCGGAAACCTCGGGCGATGGTGTGCTTGAGGTGATGCAAGACGGGTTCGGCTTTCTGCGCAGCCCCGAGGCGAACTACCTGCCTGGCCCTGATGACATCTATGTCAGCCCGGTCCAGATCCGCAAATTCTCCCTTCGGACCGGTGACACGGTTGAGGGTGTTATCCGCGCCCCGCAGGAAAACGAGCGCTATTTTGCGATGGTCAAGGTCACGCGGATCAATTTTGCCGATCCGGAACAGGCCAACCACAAGGTGCATTTTGACAACCTGACGCCGCTTTACCCGGACGAACGGTTGATTATGGAAATCGAAGATCCGACGATCAAAGACAAGACCGCCCGCGTCATCGACCTGGTGGCGCCGATTGGCAAGGGCCAGCGGTCGCTGATCGTCGCCCCGCCCAGGACCGGTAAAACCGTGATCCTGCAAAACATCGCCCATTCCATCGCCGCCAACCACCCAGAGGTTTATCTGATCGTCCTTCTGATCGACGAACGCCCGGAGGAGGTTACGGATATGCAGCGCAGCGTGAAGGGGGAGGTCGTGTCCTCAACCTTTGACGAACCTGCGACACGTCACGTGGCCGTCGCCGAAATGGTGATCGAAAAGGCCAAACGGCTGGTCGAACACAAACGCGACGTGGTGATTTTGCTTGATTCGATCACCCGCCTCGGTCGCGCGTTTAACACCGTGGTGCCGTCGTCCGGCAAGGTTCTGACCGGTGGTGTTGACGCCAACGCGCTGCAACGGCCCAAGCGTTTCTTTGGCGCGGCGCGTAACATCGAAGAAGGCGGCTCGTTGACCATCATCGCCACGGCGCTGATCGAAACCGGCAGCCGCATGGACGAGGTGATCTTTGAAGAGTTTAAGGGCACCGGCAACAGCGAACTGGTTCTGGATCGCAAAGTTGCAGACAAGCGGGTCTTCCCGGCGATCGACATCCTGAAATCCGGCACCCGGAAAGAAGAGCTGTTGGTCAACAAGGTCGACCTGACGAAAACCTATGTTCTGCGCCGGATCCTGAACCCGATGGGGACAACGGATGCGATTGAATTCCTGCTCGGCAAATTGAAACCAACCAAGTCAAACGCTGAGTTTTTTGAATCAATGAACACCTGATCCTTGGTTTTCCGGCGGCACGGGCCTATCTGTGCCGCCAAAGGATAGGCTGATGGACACGATATTCGCACTCGCCACCGCCCGCGGCAAAGCCGGGGTTGCGGTTATCCGTATGTCCGGGCCTGACGCCTGGACGGCTGGAACAGCCTTGGCCGGAGCCTTGCCAAGCCCGCGTCAGACGGTGCTGCGCACGATCAGGGATGCCGAGGGCCAGGTGCTGGACACAGCGCTTGTGCTGTGCTTTGCGGCCGGGCACAGCTTCACCGGTGAACAGGTGGTGGAGCTGCACCTCCACGGAAGCCCGGCTATCCTGAAGTCGGTGATGGCAACCCTTGCAGCGCAACCGGGCTTGCGGCTTGCGGACCCCGGTGAGTTTACCCGACGAGCGCTTGAAAACGGCTGTCTTGATCTGGCGCAGGTCGAAGGCCTTGGCGATTTGATCGAGGCCGAGACGGACGCCCAGCGCAAACAAGCCCAGCGGGTGTTTGAAGGCGCTCTGGGTGCCCGCGCCGATCAATGGCGCCGCGACCTGATCCGGGCCGTATCCCTGCTGGAAGCGACCATCGACTTCGCCGACGAAGACGTCCCCTATGACGTCACACCGGAGGTGCTGGCGCTGCTGAACAAAACCCAAGCAGACCTGAAGCTGGAAAGCGCCGGTTCCAAAGTTGCCGAACGGATTCGCGAGGGCTTTGAGGTTGCGATTGTTGGTCCACCGAATGTCGGTAAATCTACTTTGTTGAACCGGCTGGCCGGGCGGGAGGCCGCGATCACCTCAGAAATCGCGGGCACCACGCGGGACGTGATCGAGGTACGGATGGACCTTAACGGCTTGCCTGTGACGATGCTTGATACCGCTGGCCTGCGCGAAACCCAGGATCACGTCGAAACCCTGGGGATCGCCCGCGCCGTGAAGCGCGCAGAAGAGGCAGATCTTCGGGTGTTTTTGCTGGAACGGGTGGGGGATCCGCCTTTTGGCCTGCAACCGCGTGAGGGCGATGTGATTGCGCTTGGCAAGTCTGATTTAGGTAATGATAACAACGAATTAACAATTTCCGGCAAGACTGGCACAGGTGTTTCCGCGCTGATCACCCGGATTGAACATGAATTGCAGCAGCGCGCCACCGGCGCGGCAACGGCCACGCGCCTGCGTCATCGGCAAGCGATAGATCAGGCGATTGAATTGTTGGATTCTGCGCGGGATGTTGTATTAAGCGGGCCTGAGCGGGCTGAACTGGCCTCGGCCGATCTGCACCGGGCGATCTGCGCCCTTGATTCGCTGATTGGCCGGGTCGATGTTGAACATGTGTTGGACGAGATTTTTGCAAGTTTCTGTCTGGGAAAATAGGGAATGTTTCACGTGAAACATTATGACTTTGATGTGGTGGTAATTGGCGGCGGTCACGCAGGCGCAGACGCAGCGCATGCAGCGGCCCGCCTTGGCGCGCGCACAGCGCTGATCACCCATCAAGCCGCCAAAATTGGTGAGATGTCTTGCAACCCGGCCATCGGCGGTCTTGGCAAAGGCCATCTTGTCCGCGAAATAGACGCACTGGATGGCGTGATGGGGCGCGTGGCCGACAAAGCCGGCATCCAGTTTCGGCTGCTGAACAGGCGCAAGGGCCCGGCAGTTCAGGGCCCCCGCGCACAGGCCGACCGCGCGCTTTATCGGCAAGCGATGCAGGCGGAAATGGCCGGCCGTCAAGGCCTGACGATACTGGAGGCCGAAGTCCACGATCTGATCATCAAGGACACCCAAATCGCCGGGGTCATTCTAGCCGATGGGTCCGAGGTTTCGTCGGGCCGCGTTGTGCTGACAACTGGTACATTCCTGCGCGGCACGATCCATATCGGCGACATTTCTCGGCCCGGGGGTCGCATGGGCGATCCGCCTTCGGTGCCGCTGGCAGAAAGGATCGCGGCGCTTGATTTGAAAATGGGTCGCCTGAAAACCGGCACGCCGCCGCGTCTGGATGGGCGCACGATAAACTGGGATATTCTGGAAGCACAGCCCGGCGACGTTGACCCCGTAATGTTTTCCTTCCTGTCCAAAGCCCCGTCCGTCCGGCAGGTGGCCTGTGGCATCACCCACACCAACGCCCGAACCCATGCAATCATTGCCGATAACCTTGAAAGATCCGCGATGTATGGCGGCCATATCGACGGGGTCGGGCCGCGCTATTGCCCGTCGATCGAAGACAAGGTCGTGCGGTTTGCGGAAAAGGACTCCCACCAGATTTTTCTGGAGCCGGAAGGCCTAAACGACGACACGGTTTATCCAAACGGTATTTCGACCTCTCTGCCGCTTGAAGTGCAGAAGGATTATGTCGCAACAATCCCGGGGCTTGAGGCCGCGTTGATCCTGCAACCCGGCTACGCGATTGAGTATGATTACGTCGATCCACGCGCATTACGCCCAACATTGGAAGTTAAAATTCTGCCGGGCCTGTATCTGGCGGGTCAGATCAACGGCACCACCGGGTATGAAGAGGCGGCAGCGCAAGGCCTGGTTGCCGGGCTGAATGCGGCGCGCGCGGCACAAGGCCAAGAGGCGGTGGTTTTCAGCCGGGCAGAGGCCTATATTGGCGTGATGATCGACGATCTTGTGACAAGGGGCGTGTCTGAACCCTACCGGATGTTTACCTCGCGGGCTGAATTTCGGTTATCACTGCGGGCCGATAATGCCGATCAACGGTTGACACCGATTGGTGTTGCGCTCGGCTGTGTCAGTGACGACCGGAAGCGGGCGTTTGATAAAAAGCTTGAAGCGCTGGAAACCGCCAAGGCGGATCTGGTCGCGCGGTCTGTTTCGCCCAACCAGGCAGCCTCGCACGGGGTTAAGGTTAACCACGATGGCACGCGGCGCAACGGGATGGACCTTCTGGCCTATCCAGATGTAACCTTCGCGTCACTTTGTCGTATTTGGCCGGAACTAACTGAAATTACTCAGGAAATCGCCCAACAGGTGGAGCGTGATGCGCTTTATGCGAATTATATTGATCGCCAAAACAACGACGTCGCAGCAATGAAACGGGACGAAGCGCACAGCATTCCAGCGGATTTCGATTACAACAGCATGGCCGGTCTGTCGAATGAGTTGCGCATTAAGTTGCAAGCGTCAAGGCCTGAAACTCTGGCCCAGGCAGGGCGAATTGACGGGATGACCCCGGCAGCGCTTACGCTGATCTTGGTGAAACTGCGCCACAGTGCGCGGAAGAAATCTGCCTGAATGGATCGCGACGCCCAGATTGACGCATTTCAACGCCACCTGAATGTTTCACGTGAAACAATTGCGCGCCTAGAAGCCTATGAGGCGATCCTGAAAAAGTGGAATCCGTCGATCAATCTGGTCAGCAAATCAACGCTGGATCAGATTTGGAGGCGACATTTCCTGGATTCAGCGCAGCTGTGGGGTCACAAGCCCGCAAAAGCGCGAAAATGGCTTGATCTTGGCAGCGGCGGCGGCTTCCCCGGACTTGTGATCGCAGCACTGGCGGCAGACATAGCGCCGGACCTAACGGTTACCCTTGTGGAAAGCGATTTGCGCAAGGCGACTTTCTTGACAAAGGCCAGCCAGGACATGCAGATCAGCCCAAAAATCCACATCACCCGGGCAGAGCACCTTGAACCCCAGGCAGCCGACGTGATTTCCGCGCGGGCATTGGCGCCACTGGCCAAATTGCTGGATTACGCCGAAAGACACGCAGCCCCTGACGCGATAGGCTTGTTTTCCAAAGGCGAATCCCACGAATCAGAATTGACTGAGGCGCGAAAATACTGGACATTCGAAGTCCAAAAAACGCCCAGTGTCACCGGATCCGGTGGCGTCATACTTGAAATTGGAGGTTTTGGGCGTGTCTGACCCAAAAACAAATGGCCGAAAGCCGAAAATCATCGCGATTGCCAATCAAAAGGGCGGGGTTGGTAAAACTACGACTGCAATTAACCTTGGAACTGCACTTGCGGCGGTTGGGAAATCGGTTTTGCTGATTGACATTGATCCACAAGGCAACGCCTCAACCGGTTTGGGGATCGAGGCTGAAAAGCGCGATCTGACCACCTATGACTTACTGCTCGGCGGCGCACCGTTTGAAGATGTGGTTTGCGAAACGCTTGTGCCAAATCTTCTGGTCGCGCCGGCCACGACCGACCTAAGCTCGGCTGATATTGAGCTTGCGGGCAACGAAGGCCGGGCCACCCGGTTGCGGAACCTGCTGCGCGGCGGCGATCTTGCGCCTTTCAAGCTAGATTATGTCCTGATCGACTGCCCGCCATCGCTGAACCTGCTGACAG
>CAYXXQ010000006.1:3106-30379 GCA_964469075.1 uncultured Rhodobacter sp. | reverse complement strand
TCAGCGGTATGAAGCAGTTTGATGGTCATATCGGCCTTGTTGCCAATCCCTGTCACGCGGTTTGCCCTAAAACAGATCACCCCAAGCTATCGCCCCGGCATTGGCCCGACAAGCCCGTTGGCATGGCAATCACCCTTCTAGCGGATCTTGATCGCAGAGGTAACCGCAGCCGCCAGCCTATCCAACGGCTGATCGGCATTGAAAACCTGCCAGGTGATCTTGCCGGTGTCCGCCGTCGCCTGCGACCGCACAACTTTCGCATCCGCGTCCGAGGCATCCCGCCTGCGCGCATCGACCCGCTTGACCAGCGTTTGCACATCAGCCGTCAGCCAGACGCCCTGAAACGGCACAGCCAGCGACGCTGCCAGTTGATCAACCCGGCCGCGCTGATCTGTCGTCATATGCACCGCATCCAAAATGACCGAGTGTCCGGCTTGCAGCGCCAACCGCGCCTTGGCTTCCATCGCCAGATAGATCTTTTTCGAAACCTCCTCGCGGTAGGCTTCACTTGGCAGGTGGTCAAACTCATCGGTGTTGAACATCGCCTTACGCTCAAGGTCGCTGCGCAGATGGATGGCACCCGGTGCCGCACCCAGAAACGGGGCCAGATGTGCCGCAAGCGTGCTTTTGCCCGTCCCCGACAGCCCGCCAATTGCCACCAATGAAGGTTGCTCGGGGGTTAGAAAACCACGCGCGCGCTTTAGATAGGCCACCGCCTCGGCCAGTTTGGTGGCGCGTGATTGTAAATGCCCGGCTTGCACCGCAACCATCGCCCTGATCGCCGCGCGGATCGCCAGAAACAGCGGCAAAACCGCAAGCCCGGTCAAATGCGCTGCGTTTTTAGCGTGGTAAAGATAGCGGTTCAGAACCACATTCGCAGCCTCAGGATGGCCATTGTGCAGCAGGTCCATGATCAGGAACGCCAGATCATAAAGCACATCCATCGTGCCGAGTTTTTCGTCAAATTCCAGCGCATCAAACGGCACCGGTACATCGTCAAGACAGACGATATTACGCAAATGTAGATCGCCATGCGCGCGGCGCACGAACCCCTTTGCCCCGCGATCCGCCAGCACCGCTTTATGGGTGGCAAAAGCTGCCGATGCGTCGCGGTTGAAACCGGCAACCAAATCTTTTGGAAAATCGCCCTGCATCTGCCCGAATTCCAGCGCCAGTTCTTCCAGAATTTCGCCGATCAACCCGGTCGGTTCATACTGCCGATCAACCGGTGTTTTGTCGTGATACTGCGCGATCTGCTTGCCAAGACTTGCCGCAAGCGGGGCATCCAGTTCACCACGCGCGGCGATCTGCGACAGTTCCTGATCGGCAGGGAATCGGTTCATCACCAGCACCCATTCCATCGGCTGCCCAGACCCGCCCAGCGCCAGATTGCCATCAGCTTGCCGCGTCACCGCAACCAGATCGCCATAGATCTGTGGTGCTGCCGGGCGGTTCAACGCAAGTTCACGCGCCAGCACCGCATGGCGTTTTTCAAGGGTTGAGAAATCCAGATAGCTGTAGCGCACCGCCTGCTTGATTTTGTAAGCCTTGCTGCCCGCCAGAAACAGGCAGGCCGCATGGGTGCGGATCATCGAAACCGGCTGATCAAGCCCGTAACTGGCCGGATCGGACAGAAACGCGATCACCTTGTCCTGTGTCTTGCCTTCGGTCACGGCCCCCTCCTGTGCACTGGCGGCAATTATTGCGGGCCGGCCGTGTCTTGGCCTGGCTGCGGTGCTGCACCCGGTTCCCGCAAGCCGCTGTCGATCGCCACCGGGCAGCGCGCGGCATCTGTCAGCTGGCGCAAATCCAGCTTGCCTGTGACGTCGGCTGCAAGAAACACAAGCCCCGCCGCCAACGCCCCGATCTGGCGCATAAGATCATCATAGCTGGCATAATCGCGCACCACCACATCCGGCGCGCGCCGATGATTGGGCAAGTCCTGCATCAGTTCAGCGCGGATCTTTGCCGAAGCTGCGACCGGCACAAAAATCACCAGCGGCAGACCGGTTTCCTGCGCCACTCCGGCGGCATTGCTGTAAAGTGCAGGGGTCGCATTTTGCCCCATTACCAAAGCGATTGCACGGCGGTGGTGGCGCGGTCTGGCATAGGCCAGCACCAGCAAATCCCCCGTCCCTGCCAAGCCTTCAAACACTCGACTAAACTGGCCGCGCCGCTGCTCAAAGCTCCAAGCGATCTTTGCGACGGTAGCCGCCTGACCAAGTGCGCGTTTGAATTGCGCCGCATCCTGGCGAAAGGCCGCCATCATCTTTTCGGCAGTCACTTGCTGCGCCGCCTTGCCCGGTTCGCCAATGGTGCGGGCGTCGGGCATTCCGGCATAAGACAGAATCGCGTCCTCTTCAATCAGCACGCCCAGCAATTCCGCCCCCAAGCGCCCCGCCAGCGGCACCGCCAATTCAATCGTGGAATACGCGTCCGAATAACAGGTGGCCCCCAGGATCAAACGCGGCAACCGGTCTGGCGCGCGGGTCATGCCACACCGCCTTTGTCGCCTGGCCTGGCTGCGAAGGATTTGCGTGCTTTGGCAAAGCCTTCCAACCGTGCCTCGACCGCTGCGTTCAAACTGTATTTCGGAAACGTGCCATTTGGTCTGCGCTGACCCGCTGGCTTGCCGGTCAATATCTTCAGGCCCTGTTCAATCATCGCAAAGGGAATGATCTGAAACTTGCCGTCACGCACCGCGTCGATCACCCGGTTGCGCAGCGCCAGATGTTTGATATTTGCCGCCGGGATCAGAACGCCCTGATCACCCGTCAGCCCGCGCGCCGCGCAAATGTCAAAGAACCCCTCGATCTTTTCGTTCACGCCGCCAATCGCCTGAACATCGCCAAACTGATTGACCGAGCCTGTGACCGCGTAATTCTGACCAATCGGAATTTCCGATATAGCCGACAGCAACGCCATCAACTCCGCCGCCGAGGCACTGTCGCCATCAACCCCGCCATAGCTTTGCTCAAACACAATGCTGGCCCAAAGCGACAGCGGCAAATCCCTGGAATACTGCGTCGCCAGATAGCCTTGCAGGATCATCATGCCTTTGGAGTGCAAAGGCCCGCCCAAATCCGCCTCGCGCTCAATGTCGACAACCTTGCCGCTGCCCATGCGCACACGGGCTGTGACCCTGGAAGGCCGGCCAAACCGGTGGCCACCGATTTCAATCACTGACAGCGCGTTGATCTGCCCGACGCGTGTGCCTTCGGTGTCAATCAGCACGGTTTGGCGAATAATCGCATCCTGCGTCAGGGTCGGAATGCGATCCGCCCGACGGTCACGTTCAGCAATCGCGCGGGCCACCGTCGCCGCCCCGATGGTATCAGCGCCATCGCGATTGGCCCAAAAATCGGCCTCGCGCAAAAGATCCGTCAGCAGGCCGACATTCAGCGTCAATCGCTCAGCATCGCCGGCCATCCGGGTACTTTCCGACAGGATCGCCCCGACCCCATCCGCAGATAACGGCCTGATTTCAGACTTCGTTACAAGGGCCGCGATCAGGCTGGTATAGACCAGCATCGCATCGGCATCGCGCGGCACCTCGTCGTTGAAATCCGCCTGCACCTTGAACAGGGTCGCAAAATCCGGGTCAAGTGCGGACAGCAGGAAAAACAACGTCCGATCACCGATCAGAACCACCCGCACGTCCAAAGGTATCGGATCAGGTTCAAGCGAAACCGTCGACATCAGACTGTAGCGGTCAGCGGCGGAAAACACCGCGACCTCACGCGTCCGCAAGCAACGCTTCAGCGCATCCCAGGAAAGCGGCTCCGTCAGAATTTGCCGCGCATCCAGGATCAGAAACCCACCATTGGCGCGGTGAAACGCCCCCGCCCGGATCATGGTGAAATTGGTCACCAACGCCCCCATCTGCGAGACATGTTCGATCCGGCCAATAAGGTTGCCAAGGCTTGGCAGGTCTTCTTCAACCACCGGCGCAGTTGCGTCCATATCCGGGGCGGACACGATCAGATTGACCGCATAGCGTTGATATTGCGTCTTTAAATGCTGTTGCGTCGTGGCCATCGGGAAGGCCCCGGCCTGCGCGCCGTTTTCACGCAGCAAGAAAAGCTCAGCGTTTTCGATCAGATCTTTGCGCACCGCCGTGATGTGATCCGACACTTTCGGAAGGTCGCGAAACGCGCCCAAAACCTCAGTCAGGGCGGTATCGACAACTTCGGTCATCAGCTCGACATGCAGGTTCTCAACCTCGGCCCGGTGCTTTTTCTGTTGCTTTGGAACCTCCTTCAAAATCGATTCCAGTTCCCCTTGAATTTCAGAGATCACCGCCTCGATCTTTTCCCGCTCCTTCTTTGGCAGACCTTCAAAAATCTCAGGCGTCAGCACCTCGCCATCGCGCATCGCGGCCACGACCAGCCCCATCGGTGTGCGCAAAACCGCCGCCCCACGCTCCTTTGCGCGCTCCACCAGGGCGTTCATCGCGGTTTCGTGTTGTTCGGAATAAGTCTCTTCGATCGCCTGCCTGCGGGTTTGGTAATCGTCGCTTTCAAACAGCGCCGGAATATCACTGGCCAGGTCGTCAATCAGCGCCTGCATCGCGGCGCGAAACGCGGCCCCCTGCCCGTGGTCAAAGGAAATCGCGATGGGTTTTTGAGGGTCATTAAAATTATTGACATAAACCCAATCACGCGCCGCCTTGCGCTTGGCGGCAACCTGATTGATCAGCTCCCGCGCCGCCGCACGTCGCCCGCTGCCCGCATTGCCAAGCACGAACAGGTTAAAGTCGTGGTGCCGGATTTCCGCCGCCATCTTGATCGCATCAAGGGCCCGCTCCTGCCCCAGCCAGCCTTCCAGCGGCGTCACCTCGGCGGTTGTTTTGAAGTCAAATGCTGAGGGGTCGCAACTGGCACAAAGCTGCGTGGCATCAAGGGGTTTGGGGTCGTCGGGCAAGGGCATCAGAAGGCTCTGCATCAATCATTGAAATCCCCGCCAGCCTGACGCCGTTTCAAACGCCGCGCCTTGATCCTTGTCAAGCATGGCGCCGGTTTTCAGACGCGCTTAGCGTGCAAGACTGGCCTCAAGTGCGATGAAATGCGCGACATCTGACAGCGACAAAACCCCGACCAGTCGCCCCGCCCGGGCGACCAGAAACTTGCGCTGACCGCCTGATTGCATCAAGGCCAGCACGTCCTCAACCGCGATATCGGGGCTGATCGTATTGGTCGCATCGGCGCGTATCACCACATCGCCCACAGGCGTTGTCGGCCAGTTTGCACGCGCAACCGTCATCAAGGCAGCGCGGTCAACGACGCCCAGCAAATGATCGCCCCTAAGGACCGGCACGAAGCCCACATTATGCGCCAGCATCACACCATCGACGAGGTCCGCCAGCATCAGCCCTTCATCCGCCGTGACCGGGTTTTGCGACATGATATCGCCAACCTTGCGGCCTGACAAAGCCCGCTCGGTGCGGCGCATCTCTACCGCCCCGCGTGATGAGTTCAGCACGAAAAATCCGATCAGGATCAGCCAGAATCCACTGAACCCGGCCCCGCCAAGCACCGACACAAGGCCAAGACCGATCATCGCCACACCTAAAAAGGCGCCGAGTTTTCCGGCAATATCCGTCGCATAATCCAAATCAGACTTCAGATACCAGATCGCCGCCCGCAGCACCCGCCCACCATCCATCGGAAAAGCCGGAACCAGGTTGAAAATCGCCAGTACCAGATTTGCCAACCCCAGATAGGCCAGGATTTCAACCAACGCGCCACTGCCGCCAAGGCTGGCAAGGAACTGCGCCAGGGTGAAACCGGTGAAGGCCAGAAAAAGGCTCATCGCCGGGCCGGCAATCGCGATCCAAAACTCAGACCGCGCGCTTTTCGGGTCAGATTTCAGCGCGGCAACCCCGCCAAAGATGAACAAGGTGATCGAGTCGATCTTCAAGCCATAGCGCATCGCAACCAGCGAATGCGCCAGTTCATGCAGCAGCAACGAGGCGAAAAACCCCAGCGTCGCCACCACCCCCATCACGACATATATCGCCGTGGCCTTTTCAGGCAGGATCGGCGGGAAATACTGCACAGACAGGTTCCAAATAAACAACGCCGCGATCAACAGCCAGCTAGGGTCGATCCTGACATCAATGCCATAAATCGTGAAAACGGTTCTGGCGTTTTGAAACATAGGACATCCCGAGCGTTGATAAAAAGGCCGGTGGCGGCAAGGCAATACTACCCTTGATATCTGGTTACGCCTTGATCGCGATCAAGCAATGCGAGCTGCGGCCCTTTGGCCAAAGGCGATCCTTCCTCAGTCCCACTGGTCGATCAGGCCGCGCAGGATATCAGCCCGGCTGACCTGCCCCACGACCTGCCCGCCTTCGGTCACAGGAAAGCGCCGAAACGGGCTGGCCAGAAACAATTCAGCCGCTTTTACGATATCAATGTTAGCATCCAAGGTCTGGACATCACGGCTCATGTAGTCGGCAACCGCGCCGCCCCATTCCTGGTAATAAGCGTCGTTCAGCGCCGCTTTCAGGCAGTCCTTTTTGGACAACACCCCTACCAGCCGCCCGGCATCATCCAGAACCGGAGCGCCTGAGATATGCGCCTCCATCAGGATCACCATCGCGCGGTTGATTTCGGTTTCGGGCGACAGCGAGACCAGTTCCGTCGCCATATATTCGCGTATCAGCGGAAACTGCTTCATGCGTCACCGCCCTTATCGCGCGACGGGCAGCCCGCGCATTTCATGATTTTGGTGCAATGCGCGGTGCCGCAACTGCCCTCAAGCGGTTTGCCGCCCATAAGAACCCCCAGCGCCAGCCCGATGAGCGCTAATGAAACCAGCACGAAGGTCAACAGAAACACCGCCATAATATCAGCCCTTTCAGATCACAACATGCCGGGAAAACAGCCCGGTCATGATTTCCCGCAGACCGTCCCCGGTCTTGGCCAAAAACAGCGCCGAAATGCCTTGCCGATTGGCCAGCGCCGGGCCGTCAACCGGGCCAAGCACCATCAGCGCCGTCGCCAGCGCATCCGCTGTTGATGCCATCGGCGCAAGGACGGACACCGACAAAACATCGCTGACAACCGGCCTTGCAAGGCCCGGATCAATGATATGGCTGAAGCCGACGCCGTTGATCTGTCCGCCATTGGCCGATTGCCCGGAGGTCGCAAGCGCCAGCCCGTCAAGCGTAATGATCCGCTGAAACCCGGTGTCAGGCAAGCCCGGCCGTTCAATGCCAACCTGCCAGGTTCGGCCATCCGGGTGCAGACCGTGGGCATAAACCTCGCCCCCTGCTTCCAGCATAAAGGTGCTTATACCCGCATCGCGCAGCAGATCGGCCATGCGATCCAGCGCATATCCTTTGGCGATCCCACACAGATCCAGCGTCGCCCGCGGATCGGCCTTTTTCAGCCCCTCGGGCCCAAGATCAAGCGCGCCAAAGCCCAGCCGCGCAGCACCTTTGATCGGGCCAAAGCCGAACCGGCCAACCACTGGCCCAACCGTGGGATCAAAAGCCCCCCCGGTCAGCCGGGCAATCGCCAGACTTTCGGCAACCACCGCATGAAGATCAGGGGTCAGCGGCAGCCAGATACCCCCCTTCGCCGCGTTCAGACGCATAAGGTCCGAGGCGGGTTTGAATGGCGACATCTGCTGATCCACTTGATCCAGAACGCCCTGCAACCCCTTTGAAAGGTAGGCAAAATCTGCCCCCACCGGCAGGGTCGCCCGCCAATAGCTGCCAAACGCCGCGCCGCCAATACTGCGCACAGCAGCCGCGCGGGCAGGCAAGGCGCTACCAAGCAGGGCCAGCCCGGCGGACGTTATCAAATCGCGTCTGTTTATCTGCATCGCTAAACCCCGAAATCGTCGTTAAAAATGCTGCTGGGATCAACGCCGTAATCCTCCAACATCGCCACCACCGCGCGGATCATCAAAGGCGGCCCGCAGAGGTAATACTCACAATCTTCCGGTGCGGGATGGGCCTTCAGGAAAGCCTCGATCACGACATCGTGGATAAACCCGACCGGTCCGTCCCAGCCGTCTTCGGGCTTTGGATCTGACAGTGCTACCGTCCAGTTGAAATTCGGATGATCCGTTTGAAGCTGATTAAACTCATCCTCATAAAACAGCTCAATCCCACTGCGGGCACCATACCAATAGGACATGCGCCGCGATGTTTTCAGCCGCGTCAGTTGATCAAAAATGATCGCCCTGAGCGGCGCCATACCAACACCGCCACCGATAAATACCATCTCGCGTTCCGTGTTTTGCGCCCCAAAACTGCCGTAAGGACCAGACAGTGCCAGCGTCTGCCCGGGCGTGGCGGTAAAAAGATAGGACGACACGATCCCCGGCGGCGCACCGGCAATCGCCGGCGGCGGCAGGGCAAGGCGGATGTTCAGAACCACCTTGCCGATATCCTGGGGCCGGTTGGCAATAGAATAGGCCCGCGACACCGGCGCAGGGCTGCGCGATGTCAGGCTTCTAAGCTGCGTCTGATCCCAGATGTGGTCAAACCGTTCGGGCACTTCAAGTGTCTGGAAATCCAGATCATAAGCCGGGGCCGTGGCCTGCACAAACGCCCCGGCCCGCAAGTTTGGCGTCGCCCCGGCGGGTAATTCCAGCACCAGTTCGCGGATCAAAGGCGCCAGCCAACGGTTGGAAACAACGGTGCAATCCCAGCTTTCAGTGCCAAGCACATCGTCCGGCACCGATATCTTCGCATCTTGGCGCAGCACCAACTGGCAGGCCAGCCGCATCCCGTCGCGCAACTCCGCTTTGCTAAGCTTGGATTGTTCGGTCGCCAGCGCTTGCCCGCCTCCGTCCACCACTTCAACCCGGCACAATCCACAAGTGCCAGCGCCCGCACAGGCCGAGGGGATCAGGATGTTGTTTGCCTGCAATACCTCCAGCAGTTTCTGCCCGCTTTTGGCAGCCAGGGCCCGATCCTCGTTCACCGTCACCGCCACCCGCACGGCGCGCACCAGCACCGCCCGTGCCGCCAAAACCGTCAGCACCAGCGCCATCACGATGCCCGTAAACAGGCCGATGCCGAACATCACCTCGGTCATGGCGTGCCCCCGTTGGCCAATGTGGCAAAGCCAAGGGACATCAACCCGGTGATCAAAAACGCCACGCCCAAACCTTGCAACCCTTTCGGAATTGCGCTGTATTTCAGGCGTTCGCGAATGGCAGAAAACGCAACGATTGCCAGCGCCCAGCCCATGCCGCTGCCAAGCCCGTAGATCACCGACTGGCCGAAATCATACTGCCGTTCCACCATGAACAAGCTGCCACCCAAAATGGCGCAGTTGACGGTGATCAGCGGCAGATAAATCCCAAGCGCGCGGTAAAGTGGCGGAATATAGCGATCAAGGAACATCTCCAAAATCTGCACCATCGCGGCGATCACACCGATGAAGCTTAGCAGTTTCAGAAAGCTCAGATCAACCTCAGGCAAGCCCAGCCAGCCCCAGGCGCCTTCGATCAGAAGACTCTGATAAATCAATTGGTTGATCGGAACAGACAGCGCCTGCACGACAATCATTGCCGCCCCCAAACCAAGGGCGGTTTCAAACTTTCGCGATACCGCCAGGAACGTGCAGATGCCCAAAAAGAACGACAGTGCCAGGTTCTGTTCAAACACCGATGACAGGAAAAGATCCATCATGACCGCCCCACCCTGTCTGTGTCCTGCAACTGAAACTCGGCCGTTTCAATCTGCTCGGGATGCCAGATGCGGATTAGCCAGACCAGGAACCCCATGATGAAAAACGCGCTTGGCGCCAACAGCATCAGGCGCAAGGGCTGAAACCAGCCGCCATCTTCCGCCAGTGGCAACACATCATATCCCATCAGCCCGCCGGTGCCGAACAATTCACGAATGCTGCCGACGATCACCAGGATCAGGCTGTAACCCAGCCCATTGCCCAGCGCATCCAGGAACGAGGGCCAGACCGGCTGTTGCCGCGCAAACGCCTCGGCCCGGCCAAGCACCATGCAATTGGTGACAATCAGCCCGACAAAGATCGACAGAGTCTTGCTGATTTCAAAGAAAAAGGCTTTCAGGATCATGTCCATCACGATCACCAGCGATGCGATGATGGTGATCTGCACGATCAACCGGATCGCGGTCGGGATATGCCGCCGGATACTGCTGATCGCTACGCTGGATAAAACCAGCACCACCGTCAGCGCGCCGGACATGGTTAACGCCGTCTGAAGCGAGGTGGTAACCGCAAGAGCTGAACAGATCCCGAGGATATGCAGCGTGATCGGATTGCCGCGCACCAAGGGCGCTGTCAGGTGTTCAAGCCCCCCCTTCACTGCAAATCCTCCCCAGCTTTCAGGCGGGCCAAAAACGGGCCAAAGCCGTACTCCCCCAGCCAAAACCGCAGCATCGTGCTGACGCCATTGCCTGTGCGCGTGGCGCCCGAGATACCATCAACCTGATGCGGGCCAACCGCCTTGCCGCGCACAACCTCGATCAGGATTTCGCCGCTGTCATCCGTCAATTCCTTGCCCGGCCACAAGGCACGCCAGGCCGGGTCTTCGACCCGCGCACCGATGCCCGGCGTCTCGCCATGTTCATAAACCGTCAGCCCGGCGATGGTGTTACCGTCAGGCTTCAGCGCCAGATAAGCATACAGCATCGACTGATAGCCAACACCCCGTACCGGCAGCACCAGCAGTTCCAGCGCGCGGCCCCGGCGCAGCATGTAAACCGGGGCCAGGTTGGCCCGCTGCTTGATACCGGCAACATCCGCAACGGGCGGCAAAACCATGCTGGTCGCTGGATCACGCGCCGCCGCCCGCTGATCGTAACCGGCGGCATCGACCCCTTCGGCAAACTGACCCGTCGACAGGTCCAGCAGACGCACGACAAGGCTTTCAACCCCGGCTTCGGCCAGCAGATCAGCCATGCCCGGCAACAGCGACATCATCTCAGCCATGCGGGCTTGCCGCTCGGCCTCGAGATGCGCTTGGTAATGGGGTTTCAGCAGCACCGAGGCGACGGAGACAAAAACCGAGGCCACAAGCGCCACCATAAAAGCAAAGCCCAGTGTCTTGCCCAGGTGATCGTTGGGCAGGGCAAAAAATCGCTTGATCGGGTTGCGCTCAGCCATGTCGGGACCGCCGTTTCAGCACATAAATCTTGATTGCGATCATATCCAGAAGCGGTGCAAAAATCCCTGCCAGCAACAGCGCAGGCACCAAAGCCGCAAAGCCCAGATCAATCCCGCCCGAAGGGCTGAACAATACGATAAGGCCGGCAATCAGCGCCCCATGCGCCCAGCGCCCAAACCGCGTTGCGGCCGCAGACCCGGCATCACCTGCCAGGAACGCAATCGCAAACAGGAAATGCCCTGCCAGCAGGTCAGGGCCTGCCAGATTAAGCCCGGAAATCTGAATAAATCCGATCAAAACCAATGCCAGCCCCAGCAACATCCTGGCCGAGATCAGCCCAAGCCAGATCAGAACCAGCGCCCCCGGCAGCACCGCCCAGCCAAAGGTTGCGGGGGCCACGGCAAAGCCGGTGCCGGGGAAAGCGAACTCCAAGAAGGCCAAGCCAACCACCACCGGGTTCAAAAACGAAAAGCCCCGCCCGCCGAAAATCTGCTCGGCCAGTACAACGCCAAAACTCAGCGCCAGCATGCTTTGCCACAAGGGCAGGCCACCATCGGCCAGCAGCGCAAAACAGATCGCCGTGGCCAGCGCATCCCACCCCGGCAATCGCCCCTGCGCAAAGCCAAACAACGCCTGCCAGAACAGCACGACGCCAAGGGACGCCGCCAGGAAAATGGCAAGCCCTGTCCCCTGATCGGCCCCCTGATCCGCCAGGCTGACCCAAAGCGGCGGCAACAGGCATATAACGCCAACAAGCGACAACTGTTCAACCCGCCAGAAGCTGCGCAAATGCGGCAGCCGCCCGGCATGGGGTTGCAGGATATCAAACCGCAAATTCATCACGACGCCCCCGCATAATCATCCAGCGCCCGGCGCAGCAAAACGCCGTAATCATTGCCGCTGGGGCAGGCATAAGACAACAAGGCCAGGTCTTCTTCCAGAAGATCCCCGGCCCCAAGCGCCATCGCCATATCCCAATCCCCAACCGCCAAGGCCCGCAGCAAAGGCACCACCGGAATGTCCTGCGCCAGCAACCCATCAAGGCCTTCACGGATCAGAATCGGCTGTGGCGCGGCTTTGCGGCGACGGCCAAACCAGCCCTTGCTGACAGCTTTGCGCGGGGCGGGCAGTAGGGATATCTGATTGTGCCGCGCGCCCAAAAACTCTGCCGGCCAGCCCGACAGGACCGAGCCTGAAATCACCTGCACCGGGCCATCCGCGATCTCGTCCTGCAAGACATCCGCCAGTTTGGCACCGACGCCAATCCGCAGCACGCGCGGCGAATTGGCCATCGGCCCACCCAGCGCCACATAGCGGGTTTTTGGCAACTGGCCGGTCAAAATCACCTGACCAAGCGCGATCACATCCTGAAACCCGATCTGCCAGACCGGCCGCCCTGACAGACCCAGCCGATCAAGATGCGTCCCCGCCAAACCCGCCGGATGCATGCCCTTAAAGGACACAAACTGAACCGCAGCCTCAAGCCCTTCCAGCGGCACGGCATCCTTGCCCTGGCATACATAAACCGGGCCGCACTCTAGCCCCGCCAGCGCTGAAAGTCCCAGCCGCCAGGCGGCCTTTTCTTCGGCCAGCACATGGGCCGTATCAAGCGCCAAAGGGGTCGTATCAAGGGCCGTGACCAACACAGCCTCGGCCTTGGCATCTGCATCAGGTATTGCCCCAAAAGGCCGCGTCAGAAACCGCGTCCAAAGGCCTGTGGCCTGCATCAAAGTGCGACTATCGGTGGCATGCGAAAAACCAATTGTCGCATCCCCTGAGAGGTGGATTTCCAGCCGATCAAAGCCCTGCCTGCGAACCGGGTCCACACGCACCACTTCCCCCGCTTGCGGGGCGGTAACGACGATTTCAGGGTGCTGCCGATCACAGAACAACGGCTGCCCCAGGCTTACCATATCCCCTTGTTTTACAAGGTATTTTGGCCGTATCCCAGGATAGTCCCGGCCCAAAACAGCCGCCGAACGTGCCGGTTTCGCCGGATCAACCCGCTTTTGGGGCACGCCGCGTATCTTGATATCCAGACCCTGCCTGATCGTGAATTCCATGAATTCCATCCGACACCAAATATGACTATTTCCAATGCAGCCAGCCCCCGGATCTGCCCGCTCGGGCCTATCTTACGATTGATTAGATCAGAACCGCAATGCTATGTTTCAGGGGGTATCGCATCGCTTCAGGTCGCGACCCACTTTTTATGTGAAAGGATGTTCAATGAAGATTCCATTCAAAGCTTTGACGCTGGTGCTAGCAACGGTATTTGCCCCGTTAATTTCCCAGCCCGCGCAAGCGCAAACCACCTCCAACCTCAGCGCGATTGTCGAGGCTTGGCTGGCCTCGCCACATGCCGCAACTGAGTCCGAATCGTTTCGCCATTGGGACAAAGACGGTGCTGTTCCCGGCGTCTGTGCAACTTGCCACACCGCCAGCGGCTATCGCGATTTTCTGGCCTCGGATGGCAAAACCCCCGGCGTGATTGACCACCCGGCCCTGCCCCGCGCAACAGTCGATTGCGCCACCTGCCACAGCCCGGCGGCAGAAGTGCTTGCCAGCGTCACGTTCCCTTCCGGCGTAACTGTCGACAGCATGGGCGCGTCAAGCCGCTGTGCGGTTTGCCACCAGGGACGCGAATCAACCGTCAAGGTTGCCAGCACCCTTGCCGGCCTTGAGGAGGACACGCCGTCAGCCGATCTTGCCTTCATCAACGTCCACTACCGCGCCGCCGCCGCAACCCTGATGGGCAGCGTTGTCAAAGGCGCGTTTGAATATGACGGCCAGACCTATCAGGGTCAGTTCACCCATGTCCCAAATGTTGACAGCTGCGTCACTTGCCATGAACCACATGCGCTGGTGGTGAAGGCGGAAACCTGTAGCACCTGCCATGCAGGGGTTGAAATGTCGGCGATCCGCACCTCAAAAACCGATCACGATGGCGACGGTGATGTGGTTGAGGGTATCGCCGCAGAAATCGACGGGCTGCATCAGATGCTGGGTCAAGCCATGCAGGCCTATGCAACGGACGCTGGCGCGCCGATCGTTTACGGTCCGGGCGCCTACCCCTATTTCTTCAACGACAGCAATGGCAACGGCACCGCCGACCCGGGCGAGGCGATCTATCCAAACCGCTATCAGGCTTGGACTCCGCGTTTGTTGAAAGCGGCCTATAACTACCAGTTCGTCGCTGTTGATCCCGGCGCTTACGCCCATAATCCGCATTACGTAATCCAGGTTCTTTATGACAGCCTGGCCTCGCTTGCTGAAAAAACAACGGTGGATTTGACAAAAATCAACCGCTGAGCGAGCGCGATGCTGTTTACGTAGAGACCAGCGCAGTCCTGATTGACGCAGTCCTGATTGACATAGCGCAGAGCTTCAAGCAGGCTCGGCCAATCGTAATTATTGGGTGGCACCTTTTGCCTGTGGTGCCACCTCAACCGACCGAACCACGAAGTTCGGCTTTCAACAACGGAGAACGGCATGAAAATCATGAAGCAAGCATTATACCGGGCCGGGGGCGCTGCCATCGCCCTGCTCGCGACAACTGCGGTAGCTGCGGCCTTTACGGCCTGTCAGGTAACTGACACCGGCGGCATTGACGACAACAGCTTTAACCAGACCGCCTGGAAAGGTGTCTTAGACGCCCAAGCGGAACTTGGTGTTGATGGCCGCTTCCTGGAAAGCCAGGCTGAAACCGATTACGAGGCGAATATCAACTCGCTTCTGGGCGGCGCATGTGACGTGATCGTCACCGTCGGTTTCCTTCTGGGCGATGCGACGGCTGTGGCGGCCAAAGCCAATCCTGATCAGAAATTCTCGATCGTGGACTACGCTTATGACCCGACGATTCCGAACGTTCTGGGGCAGGTTTATGCAACCGATCAGGCGGCGTTTCTGGCCGGTTATCTGGCTGCTGGCACCTCTAAATCCGGTATCCTGGGCACATTCGGCGGCATCAACATCCCGCCTGTGACCATCTTCATGGACGGTTTCGTGCATGGCGTGAACCACTATAACAGCGTCAAAGGCACCTCGGTTTCCGTGCTTGGCTGGGATCCGACCTCACGCGAGGGTCTGTTCACCAACAACTTCAGCTCGCTGGATGATGGCCGTGCGTTTGCGCAGAACCTTTATGACGAAGGCGCTGACATCGTGCTGCCGGTTGCCGGTCCGGTAGGCCTGGGCTCAGCCGCCCTTGCAGATGAACTGGGGATCGACAAGCTGAAGATCATCGGTGTTGATGCCGACCTTTTCTTCACCGACCCTGAGAAAAAGCATGTCTATCTGACCTCGATCACCAAGCGCATGGACTCTACCGTGATGCAGGTTATCGAAATGGCGATGAACGACACGTTTGAAGGCGGTCTGCTGGTTGGCACATTGGCCAGCGGCGGCGTTGATATTGCCCCGTTCCACGATATGGACGGCGAAGTATCGGCTGAAATGAAGGCCGAACTGGCAGCCCTGCGCGCCGGTATCATCGACGGTTCGATCAAAGTCAGCCCATAAGCTGATCTGGAGGGGCCCAAGGGGGACACAGCATGGATATTGAGCTTCGCGGCATTACCAAACGGTTCGGCGAGGTTGTCGCCAATGAAGGCATCAACCTAGACATCCGCGCGGGCGAAGTTCTGGGACTTCTCGGCGAAAACGGTGCTGGCAAGTCCACTTTGATGAATGTGCTCTCCGGGCTTTATCGCCCAAATGAGGGAGAAATCCTGATCGACGGCGCGCCCGTGTCCTTTGAGGGCCCGGGCGACGCCATCCGCGCTGGGATCGGCATGGTGCATCAGCACTTCATGCTGGTGCCGGTGTTCAGCGTTGCTGAAAACGTGGTCCTGGGGGTAGAACCGACCGGCCGTTTCGACCGGCTTGACCTGGACACCGCCCGCGCCCAGGTGCACGATATAAACGAAAAATACGGCCTGCATGTTGACCCAGACGCCTTGATCGAGACTTTACCGGTCGGCGTCCAGCAGCGGGTAGAAATTATCAAGGTTCTGTTCCGATCCGCTGATGTGTTGATCCTGGACGAACCCACCGCCGTTCTGACCCCGCAAGAGGTTGAAGAGTTTTTTCAGATCGTGCGCGCCCTCAGGGATGCAGGCAAAGCGCTGGTCTTCATCACCCATAAACTGAACGAAATCCTGGAAATCTCGGACCGGATCAGCGTGATGCGTCGCGGCCGGATCACCGGCGAAGGCGATCCAAAGAAACTGGACCGCAAGGCGCTTGCTGAAATGATGGTCGGCCGCCCCGTCAGTTTTGACGTCAAAAAGGACCCTTATAATCCCAGCGCCAACCAGCTTGAGATCAACGACCTGATCGTGCTGAACGACGACGACGAAGTCGCCGTCAACCACGTCAACCTGACCGTCTGTGGCGGCGAGGTTGTAGGCATCGCTGGTGTGCAGGGCAACGGCCAGTCCACCCTGATCGAAGCGATCACCGGCGTGCGCCGCGCGGCACATGGCACGATCAAGATGGGCGAACAGGACATCACCCATATATCGGTCAGGGCACGCCACCGCGCGGGCATGGCGCATATCCCCGAAGACCGCCACAGCGACGCGTTTATCGCCAACTTCACCGTGGCGGAAAACATGGTGCTCGACACCTATTACGACGAACGTTTTTCTAAGGGCCTGCAAATCAATTGGCCCAAAGTTTACGAAAAAACCGTTGAATTCGTTCAGGATTTTGACGTGCGCACGCCGTCGATCTTTGCCCAGGCCGGGCATCTGTCTGGCGGAAACCAGCAAAAACTTGTGGTCGCGAGGGAATTGTCACGCGAAACCCGGCTGATCATCGCAGGCCAGCCAACACGCGGGCTTGATGTCGGCTCGATCGAATACATCCACAAGCGTTTGATGGACGCCCGCGACAGCGGTGATGGCCTGCTGATCGTCTCGTCCGAGCTTGACGAAATCCTGGCCCTGTCCGACCGCATATTGGTCATGTTCAAAGGCCAGATCGTGGCCGAGTTTGACGCAACAAAGGGCCCCCCCGACAAAGGGGCCATCGGCCTTGCGATGGCAGGAGTGACCGCATGACAGATCAAGCCACCAAAGATCTGATGAGCCGTAAGCTGCTTGGCCGGACCGAATTTGAAGACATGATCGTGGTTCCGGTTTTCGCGATCATCGTTGCCCTGATCCTTGGCGCCTTGACGATGTTGGCCACCAATGTCGATCTGGCCACGGTCGGCCAGTCCTATGTCGCACTGCTGCGCGGCTCGGTCGGGTCGCTGAACGCGATTTCCGAAACCCTGACATCGGCGGCACCTCTGATCCTGGCAGGGCTTGGCCTTGCGCTTGGTTTCCGCGCCGGTCTGTTTAATATTGGCGCCGAAGGCCAGTTGCTGATGGGCGGCATGGCGGCAGTGGTGTTTGGCTTCAGCTTTCCCAATGTGCCTTCCGTCATCCTGATGCCCGCCTGCCTGATGACCGGCGCCCTTGCTGGCGCGCTTTATGCGTCCATCGCGGGCTGGCTAAGGGCCGCAACAGGTGCCCATGAGGTAATTTCCACCATCATGCTGAACCTGATTTCCTATCGCCTGCTGGATTACATGCTGCGCCTGCCTTTCGTGCAGAAAGAAGGCCGGTCCGATCCGATTTCGAAATCCGTCCCTGACGCCGCTGAACTGCCGCGCCTTCTGACCTTCATCGACCCCAATCTCAGGGTCCATGCCGGGATATTCGTAACCCTCCTGGCGGTCGCGCTGGTGTACTGGCTTTTGTTCAAGTCCAAACTGGGGTTTGAGTTTCGCGCCAGCGGCGAAAACCCCGAAGCGGCGCGGTTTGCCGGCATGCGCTCGGGCCTGATCATCGTGTTGGCGATGGCTGCGGCCGGTGGCCTGGCCGGGCTGGCCGGGGCTAATCAGGTGTTGGGTGTGCTTGGCCGCGCCACACCGGGTTTTTCCGCAGGCATCGGCTTTAACGCCATCGCGGTTGCACTTTTGGGCCGCTCCCATCCCGTGGGGGTTCTGTTTGCCGGGCTGTTGTTTGGCGCGCTGGAGGCCGGAGGTCGCCAGATGCAGGTGGATGCCGGTGTCTCGATTGACCTGATCGGCATCATTCAGGCCCTGATCATCGTCTTTGTCGCAGCCCCCCTGCTCGTCCGGGCAATCTTCCCCTGGGGCTTCCGTAAATCCAGCACGACGAGGCAGTGATCCGCCATGACCGCAGCGACCGATAATCCAAACACCGCCAGCCGCAAGCTTGATACCGGCAAGGAGCGCCAAGCCCGCATCGTCGGTGCCATTCTAATCGTCTTCGCGCTTTTGGTGATGTTTGCCTTTGCCCCTGATCAGGCCGGCAACGCCACCTTCCGCCTATCGCGCCCCACCGATGTCTGGGTTCTGCCCAATCTGGTCGTCCCCAGCGGGCCGTTTATCTATGTGTCAGCCGCGCTGCTGGCCTTTCTTGGCGTGCGCCAGTTTGTGCGCGGCGGCGGCAAATGGACATCGCTGTCGCTTGGTGTCGGCCTTGCCATTTTGGTCCTGGCCTTTCTGGTCTGGGCCACCACCGGCAAAGCGTTTTCACTGACCGGCATGTTGCAGGCAACGATGGTCCGCGCCGTGCCGATCGCCCTTGGCGGGTTGGCCGGGGTGCTGTCTGAACGCGTCGCCGTGGTTAACATCGCGATTGAAGGCATGTTGCTGGCCGGGGCTTTCACCGGCGCATTGGTCGGCTCGGTCCTTGGGGGCATGGGCGGGCTGGTCGCCGCTATCGCTGTTGGCGGCATGTTCGGTTTTATCCTGGCCGCCCTTGTGGTGACCTACCGAATGGATCAGATCATCGCCGGGGTTGTGATCAACCTGTTCGTGCTTGGCCTGACTTCCTACATCAGCAGTCAGGTCTTTCAGGAATACCGTTTCCTCAACAACGCCCCGGTGTTTCGCGCCATCAAAATCCCGATTTTGGGGGATATCCCGGTGATCGGGCCCATGCTGTTTAATCAGAACATCTTTGTCTATGGCGCGCTGATCATGGTAGCGGTGGCGACTTATTACCTGTTCTATACCCGAATGGGACTGCGCGCGCGTTCGGTCGGCGAGCATCCGCAGGCCGCCGATACTCTTGGCATCAATGTCTATCGCACCCGCTACGTCAACGTGACCCTGGCAGGCATGGTCGCCGGTTTTGGCGGCGCTTGGTTTACCCTTGGGGCCGTTGGCCGGTTTGACGAAGGCATGACCGGCGGGCGCGGCTATATTGGTCTCGCGGCAATGATCTTTGGCCGCTGGCATCCGGTTGGCGCGCTGATGGCAGCGCTGGTTTTTGGCTTTGCGGACTCGCTGCAACAGAAACTGGCGCTTCTGAACACGCCGATCCCGTCGGACTTCCTGGCGATGGCACCCTATATTGCGACAATCATCGTGGTTGCAGGCCTGATCGGTCGCGCCCGCGCCCCGGCAGCGGACGGCAAGCCTTACATCAAGGAATAGGCCAGCCCGACGGCTATCAATCAATCAAACGGCGGTTTATCCAATCCGCCGTAAGATCCCGGCAAAGAACCCGGCCAGCTCCGCAAACCCATCAAGCGGCAGGATATGCGCGACATGCTGATCCGGGCGCACGATCACGATGCAGCCCTGTGCGCGATCAATCTCGCGCATATCGAAAATATCGTCACCGGATTTCAGATCGGCGCAATAGACCTTTTCGTAATCCGTCAACTCATAGCGGCCTTTGCCGGGTCTCAGCAGCGCTGGCATCGCTTCAAATGCCAGATCGCGGAAGCCTTGCTGAAAGACCGCAAGCACTTCGATCACCGCGTCGATATCGGCATCTTTCGGGGTGTGCGCCCGGATCGGTGACGCCGCATCGCCCCGCAAAAACGCGCATAACTTGTGAATGGTCGACGTCTTCGCGGTCGGATCCTCCGCCCCTGAGAAAGCAAACAGACGCCAGCGCGCATCCGCTGTGACCACATGGCCCAGATGCATTGGCCTGGCATCGGCCAGCCGGATCACCGGCGCGGAATGAAAGCGCGCGCCGATTTCAAAGCCCTTCGCTAGCCCCTGCCAGCGACCCGGCCCGGTCAAGGCCGAGGGCGCATATCTGATCGTCAGCCCGGCGGTAAATGTCCCGCCATCAATGAACTGCCGCTGAAACCTTGGCATATCCGGGTCATCCGCCGCGGTTTCCCCCGGCGGCGCGCTGACAATCCGCGCCCATTCGTGGTCGTAGTCCACCAAACCCTTCGCCGCCGCCCGGCGCTCTTCGGAATAGCTGTGCAAAAGGGCTGCTTCTGCCCGCCCGGCCAGCACCGAAATCAACTTCCAGCCGAGGTTAAACGTATCGCCCATCGACACATTCATCCCTTGCCCGGCCTTGGGGCTGTGGGTGTGGCACGCGTCCCCAGCAGTAAACACACGCGGCGTGCGGCTGGCCACCTGATCGGCGGGCACATCGTCAAATTTGTCCGTCAGCCGATGGCCAATTTCATAGATCGACCACCAGACGACTTCTTTCACATCCAGCGTATAAGGGTGCAACTGTCGTTTGGCATTACGGATGATATCGGCGACATCAAGACCCTTGGTGGCGACCCGCTCTTCCTCCGCCAGTTTGTCCATTTCGACGTATAGCCGCACCAGATACCCGCCTTCGCGCGGCAGCACCATGATCGTGCCTTCGCGGTTTGACTGGACGATGGATTTCATCCGGTAATCCGGGAAATCCGTCACCGCCAGCACATCCATCACCCCCCAGGCCTGATGCGCCGCATCGCCATGCAGATGCCCGCCAATGGCCCGCCGCACATTGCTGCGGGCACCATCACAGCCAACGACATACCGGGCTTTCACGACCTCAGCCTGGCCATCGGCATTTTCCAGCGTCACGGTCACAGGGTAATCCGCAGCATCCGGATCAACCACCAGATCAACCACCTGCTGGCCATAATCCGGCACCAGCCGGGTTGGCGAATTGCGCATGATATCCAGATACATGTCATGCACCCGCGCCTGATTGATCAGGACATGCGGCATCTCGGACAAGCCATCGGCCACGTCCTGCACTCGACCGACACGCTTGATATTTTGCGGCTTGTCAGGGTCTGGGGTCCAGAAGGTCGTTTCGTTGATCCAGACCGACTCCCGCTTGACCTTGTCGGCAAATCCAAACGCCTGAAACATCTCCATCGAGCGGACATTGATCCCGTCCGCCTGCCCCTTTTCCATCGGCCCTGTCTTTTGTTCAACGATCCGCGTGTTGATCGCAGGAAACCCCGCCAATTGCGCCGCGAGGCACAGCCCGGCAGGCCCGCAGCCAACGATCAGAACGTCGACATTGGATTTATCCCGGCCCCGCCCAGCGGCCTCGGCCAAGATATCCGGATCCCCCGGCTTGAATCCGTTCAGATGAAATTGCATGGACCATCCCCGCTGTAGCAGTTACTGCGATATTAGTAACTATACTTATTATTATCCGTCAAGAAAATAGTAAGTGTTCATATCAATCCCGCAGGGCTATGATCGCAATACACACACAGGAGGCCGCGAATGGAAGCACAAGGAATGGCCGGGCATCTGATCCGGCGGCTGCATCAAATTTCAACCCAGGTCTTTACCAAACAGATGAAACAAGCCGGGCTTGATCTGACCCAAGTGCAATTCGCAGCCCTTGACGCGATCCACGCCAATCCCGGCATCGACCAGGCCCGCGTCGCTGCCCTGATCGCCTATGACCGCGCCACCATCGGTGGCGTCATCGACCGGCTGGAACAAAAAGCCCTGGTCGCCCGCCGCATTAGCCCGCGCGACCGACGCGCCCGTGAGGTCAGCCTGACCGAAGATGGCGAAATGGTGTTTCAGACAATGCTGCCGATCGTACAGGCGTTGCAGGCTGACCTTTTGTCCGAATTAACCCAAGCCCAGCGCGACACCTTCCTGACCCTGGCGCGAAAGGCCTGCGGTGCCGTCACGGACTGACAAAACCCGGTCAATCGCCTGCAATCAACTCTTCCATCGCCCGCACCGCCCAGCCATATCCACGGGCCCCAAGCCCGGCGATAACGGCGGTGACAACAGGCGATATCAGCGATTTCTGATAGATCGGATCGCGGGCATGGATGTTTGAGATATGCAGCTCTATCACCGGCCCTTCGAACATCTCCAAAGCGTCTGCGATGGCGACAGAGATAAAGCTCAACCCGGCAGGATTGATGATAATCCCGGCCGCCAATTCGCAGGCCTGATGGATTTGATCAAGGATCTCCCCCTCACTGTTGGACTGGTGAAACCTAAGCGGCAAGTCCGTCGCCACCCGGCAAATCGCCTCAACCTCATCAAGCGTGGTGGCGCCGTAGATATGCGGCTCCCGCGCACTCAGAAGGTTCAGGTTTGGCCCGTTCAGCACCCAAATCTCAGGCATCTTGCCCCCCTTTCATTGCAACCATCACGACCCCAGCGGATTGACATAAGGCGCACGTGGCGGGCGCAGATCCTCAAGCCCGAAGTTTTCCGGAAACTTGGTCGCCACCGCCCATAAATGATCGCCATAAAGAAACGGCTGAAACGCCCGTATGCCTTTGATCGGCAAAGGCGAAATCCGCGTCGTTGGGCGGGGTTCAAAGAAGAACGGCACCGAATATCTGTTTTCGCCCAACCCCAAAACCCGGTGCCGCGTCGCCTTGATCCGCCCGCCGGTCCAGCATTCCAAAAGCCCGCCGAAATTGATCGCAAACCTGTCATCAATCACCGGCACGTCGATCCAGTTGCCCGCACTATCCTCGGCCTGAAGCCCCCCAACCCCACAGGTCGCCAGCACCGTCAAAAGGCCCGAATCGACATGCGCCCGCGCCACTTGCTCATAGCGCTTGCCGTCATGTTCCACGAACCGTTCCGGCACATCGGCGGCAAATTCCACCCCCTCGGGCCGCTTGGGGTAATGTAGCAATCGCAAGGTCGAAATGCCGCCAACAAACGCCTCGCGAAAGATGCTTTCATCAATCCCAAGGCTGCGCGAAAGGGAGGCCAGAATATGCTCGCCCACAGTCTCAGCGCCGCGATAATAGGCCGCCGCGATCTGTCGCCAACCCTTTGGCAGCAAGGCGCTATCGGGGATCGGCGTGGCCTCATAAAGAACATCATCCCCGGCATCGGCAGGCAGGCTGCGCAGGATATCCGGGCCGATCTCAAACCCCTCCCGGTTAAGCGCTTTGCTGGAAGACAGCGGAAACCAGCCGCGATAGATGTGCTTGTTCTCCGGCGCAAAATTGCGCTTCCAGTAGGGCTGCTGGGCCTCAACCGGCAGATCAAACAGCTTCAGCAACACCTTGCGGGCGTCCGGCCCGACCTGCAATTCTGCCGGATACCCGGTCACTGCCATAAACCCAATATCAAACGCCGCCCGCGCGATTTGCCGGTCGGTTTCGCGGATCGCACCGGCATCATCACCAAACAGCGCCCCGATATTGATCACAGCAATGTCGGTCATCCTAATGCCCCTCCCACAGGCCAGCACATTGGCAAGTCTGGGCCGAAATCGCACCAGCCGCAACCGGTTTGACCCCTGCCCATGAAGGTGTCAAACCGGTTGCATCCCGCCCCCCGGCCTATAAAACATGCGTTCACCCTGACGGAGGCTTGATACATGACATCCCCACGCGTTTTAATTGCCGGCGGCGGCATTGGCGGGCTGTCTTTGGCCCTGACGCTGCACCAGATCGGCGTGCCCTGCACGGTGTTTGAATCCGTCAAAGAACTGCGCCCGCTTGGGGTTGGCATCAACATCCAACCCAACGCAGTGCGGGAACTTTTTGATCTTGGCATCGACGCCAAAGCCCTGGATCAGGCCGGGCTGCCCGCCCGCGAATGGGCGCTGGTCGGACAGAACGGCCAGGACATCTATGCCGAGCCGCGCGGCACCCTCGCCGGATATCACTGGCCGCAATACGCTGTGCATCGCGGCCAGTTTCACATGTTGCTGGCCCGCACCCTGCAAGCCCGCTCCGGGGCCGATGCGATCCGTCTGGGCCACCGGATTACCGGCTATGAAACCAACCCCGACGGCACCGTCACCGCGATCATCCAACAAGCGGATGGCAGCGAAATCCGCGAACATGGCACGTTGTTAATTGGCGCTGACGGCATCCATTCCGCCATTCGCGCGCAGATGCACCCGGATCAGCCGGATATCCACTGGGGCGGGGCGGTAATGTGGCGCGGCACGACGCAGGCCAAACCGATCCGCACCGGGTCTTCCTTTGTCGGGCTTGGCTCCCACCGCCAACGGATGGTGATTTACCCGATCTCGCATCCCGATCCTGAAACCGGTTTGTCGCTGATCAACTGGATTGCCGAGGTGACCTTCGACGACCCCCGCCAGCGCGACAATATCGGCTGGTTCCGTCAGGTCGACATCAAGGATTTCGCCCATCATTTCCAGGACTGGACCTATGACTGGCTGGACGTGCCCGCCCTGCTGCAAGGGGCCGAGGTTGCCTATGAAAACCCGATGATCGACCGCGATCCGGTTGACACCTGGCAGGACGGCCCGGTCGCGCTGATGGGTGACGCGGCGCATGCGATGTATCCGACCGGATCAAACGGCGCCAGCCAGGCGATCATCGACGCGCGGGTGATGGGGGCGTGCTTGTTGACGCATGGCGTCAGCCAAAAAGCGCTGCAAACCTATGACGATCAGCTGTGCGAACCGGTTTCCAAACTGATCCTGCGCAATCGCGGGGCCGGGCCGTTTGGCCTGCTAAATATGGTCAACGACCGCTGCGGCGGCGTGTTTGACGATATCGATGATATCATTCCCCCAACTGAGCGGGCCGCGTTCATGGCCGGTTACAAAGCCGCCGCCGGTTTCGCGAAAGAAGCCCTGAACGCCGCCGCGCAAACTATCCCGACAGGCAGCAAAGTGACCCTATCGTAAGACCGGAAACAGCCATGCCTTGCTTGCTAAACCCAAGCCTCCGCACTTACCAGCGCTAGCCCGTCTACAACGGCGGTAAACGCGTCTGAGGTCTGCAAATCCGCATTTGGGCAAGCGTCCCGCAACATATCAGAAACCAGATGCATCAGGCTTGACCCGCCCACCAGAATCGCCGTGTCGATCTGATCGTGCGTGACACCAGCTGCGGTCAATGTATCGCCAATCGCCGTCTGCAAGTTCTGCCCAAACCCGGCAAGGGCTGCGTTCAGCGAAGTCGGGATGACATCGGCCGCCAGCCCTGGCGCGACAAATCCCATGTCGATCACCGCCCTGTGCTGGCCGCTATTGGCGGCGATCTTGCCACGCTCGGCGGCAAAGGCAAGCTCATGCCCAAGCCGTTGCTGGATCACGGTTTTCAGATGCGAAATCGCCGCAGGCGAGACCGCGTGGCGCAGCAGATCGTCGATGCTGCGCTCGGTCTGGCGGGTGTACAGGAACGGGATTTTGGCCCAGGTCGCCAGCTCGTGATAAATCGCGTTGGGCACCGGCAGCAGACCGGCCCCAAAGCTGCGGCGCAATTGCCCGCCATGACCTAGCAAAGGCATGACATGGCGCATCGAAACCGCGCGGTCAAAATCCGTGCCGCCCAAACGGATGCCGTGACTGGCCAAGACGACCGGCTTGCCATCTGTCACCTTGAAAACAGAAAAATCCGATGTACCACCGCCGATATCGACGATCAGCCCAAGATCGCCCGCGCGACCCAAAGCCTGACAACTCAGCGCAGCCGCTTCGGGTTCAAACACAAACCGAACCGCGTCAAACCCGGCGGCCAGATAACAGGCCTTCAAATCCGCCTCTGCAAGGGCATCCCGCGTCGCATCGGCACTGTGAAAATGCACCGGACGCCCTGACAGCGCCCTAGAAAACGGCACCCCAGCCTGATCTTCAGCCCGCTGTTTCAGCGCCGCCAGAAAGGCTGTGACGATATCTGCCAGGGTTTGACGCTTGCCGCCGATCAGCCGGTCCTCGTGAAACAGCGACGTGCCCAGGATACTTTTGAGGGCGCGCATATACCGCCCTTCGCCGCCTTGGATCAACGCCTCGCCCGCTGCCGCGCCGATCTTCATCTCCCCGCTTTCGGTGGGAAAAAACACCGCCGTTGGCAGCGTGTCAGCCCCGGTTTCGATTTGTAGGCGGCGCGGCACAGCCCCGTCAAGCACTGCCGCGGCGGTGTTAGATGTGCCAAAATCTATCGCAAGAACGCGGCCGTGCATCAGCTCAACTCTTCGCCAAAAAAGAGGGCTTGGTAACCAAGTCAGGGCGCGGGCGCAAGGCAGATCGGCCAGATAAACCAGCTTCCCCCAAGGCGGACTACAACGCGCCTTTCCAGCCCGCACCACAACCCTGTGGTTGAATAGAGGCGTGTCGAATGCCGCAAAACCCCTGATCTGGCCGCAAAAACCGCCCAAAACCCCCCAAAAATCTTGCCTAACTGGGCCCAAATCGACAGGATTACCCGAATTATTGAAAGGGAAACTGATGAAACTCACAACATTTGCGGCCGCAATGCTGCTGACTTCAGCCTCCGTCACACCCGTGCTGGCACAAGTGTTGGAGCCTTGGGGCTCATCCGACTATTGGGACGTGATGATCGACCCGTCATTGGGAAATGGCTGCCTGATCCAGTCCGAATTCAGCGACGGCTCGGTCGTGCGGATCGGATTTGATCGCAGTGAAGGCGGCGGCTACGTCACCGCGTTCAACACGGCCTGGGGCGATATTGAAGAAGGCGCCTGGTATCCGGTGCTGTTCGCGCTTGATGGCGAGGAATACAATGCCGACGCACGCGGCATGTATCTGAACGGTGTGCCGGGGGCCGATATCCCGTTTGACAGCCAGGACTTCCTGTTTGACATCGCACAGAAATACACGATGACACTTTACACCGAAGGCGGCGAGGTCATGTCGATTGACCTGACTGGCAGCTACAAAGCCCTTGAAGCCGCGATCGAGTGTCAGGAAGAAATGGGCTGATCACGGCCAACAAGCGTCTTGCGTTTGTTATGAAGCGCAAAACGCTTTGGCGGTGATGTCAGCCCAGGCCCTCAGGCCCACGATACTGCTGATACTTCCGCTGCGTCGCGATATGGTCCGCCAGGTGCTTGGCATCATGCCAAACACCCCAGATAAAGGTGGAGCCGCGCCGCGATTGCCACGGCAATCCCAGAAAGCAAACCCCCGGTTCCTTTGA
>CAYXXQ010000006.1:0-3006 GCA_964469075.1 uncultured Rhodobacter sp. | reverse complement strand
CCTTTGTCATATTTCTGCGTCATCCCAACCAGCGTCATGCCCTTTTCGGCAAGCTCGCGAAAATCAATCGTCGACCCGCCATAGGCCCCACTGACCGAGATCGTCACATGCTCTTTCCCTGGCACCATCGCGGCCACATCCCATAGGCCCAGCACCCCTAGCCACCAGACGAAATCACGTCCGCGATAGCTGCGCGGTGGGCGGTCATGCGGGCCAACCGACAGGTAAACCTGCCGCCCTGCGCGCATCAACTCGTCCGCGATCTGAACCCCGGATGACCCGGCGCCGACAACCAAAACCGCCCCCTGCGGCAGTTGATCGGGGTTGCGGTAGTCAAACGAATGTATCTGCTGAATATCCGCGTCTTGTGGCACCAAAGGTGGAATGACCGGGCATTGAAACGCGCCGGTCGCGGCGACAATACTCTGCGCTTCGATCACCCCTTCGCTGGTTTCAACCCGAAACCCGGCCCGCCCAGACAGACGCGTGGCCATTAATACCTCTACCCCGGTGCGGATCGGCGCGTTAATCATTTCGGCGTAGTCAACGAAGTAATCGGCAATCTCTTCCTTCGGTGCAAACCCATCCGGGCCGGTATCGGAAAACTCAAGATTTGGGAACCGGTCATGCCAAGCCGGGCCATTGGCCATCAACGAGTCCCACCGCCCCGTCCGCCACATCTCCGCAATCCGGCTTTTCTCAAGCACCAGATGGTCAATGCCGTGGGTCTTCAAATGCTCGCTCATCGCGATCCCGGCCTGACCGGCGCCGACAATCAGCGTATCAATGGTTTCTACTGACATCCTGCGATCCCTTCGCGCTGGCCCACGGCCGTTTCAGACCAACATATCTAAGTCAGTCCCGGGACTCCCGACAATACTATTTCGTTAAGCATTGCTTGGGCTGCGTCTTTGCATCCGCCAAGGGCAGCAGGTGCTGTAAGTCCCGGCCATCTTACTGGCTGCAAATTCCTGCACGACCCCCTAATAATCCTTCTCAAAAAACAACCCCAGCCCGCCGGAACCTTCGTTATCGACACTCCCTTGCAGCGACAGGGTTTCGGACAGATCAAGGTTAATCGTGATATTGGTCTTGCCTTCAGTATCAACCTCGACCTCGGAATAAAGGTTATCATCCAGATACTTACCAACCGCACCGCTGGTCGCGCCGGTTTCCGAGGTTCGGATATCAAAGTTATCAACGCCCGCAATCCGCCGCAGATTTTCAATCAGATCGGTTTGTGATCGGCCAGAAAGTTCCGCCACGGCGCTGGCAAGTTGGGCGATCTGAAACACCGACATTTTCGCCAGGCTGCGATTGAAAATCAGGCGCGCCAGAATTTCGTCCTGCGGCAGAACCGGGTCGGATGAAAGTGTCAGCGCCGGTTCCGAGGCAAGGCCAGTCAGTTGCATCACCGCCTGCATTCCGTCCGCCGTCGTCGTTGCGACAAAGTCGATCTGCGGATCAAGTGAGCCGCTGAACGACAGCGATCCCGAGGTCAGATCAAGGCGTTTTCCCAAGAACTGCAACCGGCCGCGCAGCAGCGAAAACTGCCCCGCCGCGCGCACATCTGAAATCGGCCCGCTTAGGCCAAGGGCGCCGCCCAGTTCCGCGTCCAGCCCGCGTCCGCGCACGAAAATCCTGCGCGGTGCATCAATCGTCAGATCAAGGAAAACCCGGTCCGCAAGGCTAGTCTGTGGGGCACTCGATTTCGCCAATCCGGCCCGATCAAGTGTTAACGCAACGGCCCTTGGCGGCGCGATATGGTTTACGGCCTCCAACTCGCTTGCCGTCGCCACGGCCGAATGCAGGCTGACTTCAACGATCTCGGGTGTGATCCGGCCATCAACTTGAACCCCGCCCGAAATATCGCCCTTCACCGAAATGTCGCCACTGGCAATACTGGACAACAGATCGCCGTCAGAATAATGGATGCGATCCACCGCAACGCTGAAATCCATCGCCGCATCAGGTGTCAGCCCAAACACGCCCGTGGCCTGCAATCCTCCGCCATCCCGAAACCGCGCTGCCAGCCCGGTCAACCGCGCGGACCGGCCCGCAAAGACAATATCCGCCGCGATGTCCTGCACGCCGATATTCAAATCCGGCAGGGCGATGCCACCGTCCAAAACCTGGCCAGTGCCGACGATATCCGGGCCCGAAAACGGCCCCTTCAACGTCAAATCAAAACCCGCCCCGCCGGACAGCAAAGCGCTGCCGGGATCAAGCGCAATCTGCCCAAGACTTAACGGCACGCGACCCGACAGGGCCAAATCAAGCGTGGCCCCGGCAATATCAATGCCGCCGCTTCCAGCCACATCAATAACACCATTTGCCGAAAGCTGAAAACGCGCCAGTGACAGATGTTCCTGTCGCCAATTGCCAGTTGCGCTGGTGTTAAACCAGCCAATGCCAAACCCATCGGTAAGGGTCGATTTCAAGTTCTCACCACGAACGTCAAACGCTATTTCAGGCGCCTGGATCGCCCCTGAAACCCGCGCCTGCCCCGATGCCAGCCCGGCAAAGCCAATATCCGGCCAAAATTCGTTCGCAAGCGCAATAGGCACACCGGAAAACGCGACCGACAGGTCAAGATCACCGCCGATTTGGCCGGACACGCTAGCACTTTCGCCACTGGCGGCGTCAAATCTTGCCGTCAAAACGCTTTGTTCCGGTGGCCCGTTCAGGCCCGCAACCAGCACGCCCTTGCCCGCCAAACTCGGTGAAATCAGCAAGATATCAGCAACCGAAGCCCGCAAGTCAATCGCAAGGTTTTCTGAGCTTATCTGGCCATTAGCCCGAACCGACAAAGCCGGGCTGTTAAACGCCAGCGCATCCACAGAAAGCCCTTCGGCATCGCGGCGCAAGCCAACATCCAGGGTCACATCTCCGGCCATAAACCGGTCCAACCGGACGATCCCGGTCGCAATGTCTCGCCCGTTCAGCGTGATCTTGCCATCAAGCATTCCGGCCAGCGGATCCAGCCCGCCGGAAAACCCGATATCC
>CAYXXQ010000005.1:0-36279 GCA_964469075.1 uncultured Rhodobacter sp. | reverse complement strand
GTTGAATGGCGAAAAATGGTGGTCGTCAGGCGCAGGCGATCCGCGTTGCTCGATCTATGTCGTGATGGTAAAAACGCCAAACGAAAACCGCACCCGGCATCAGCAGCACTCGATGATCCTGGTGCCTGCGGCGACGCCGGGCGTGGAAAAACTGCGGGCGATGCAGGTTTACGGCGACGACGACGCACCGCACGGGCATTTGCATATCCGCTTTACCGATGTGCGCGTTCCGGCCAGCAACATGCTGCTGGGCGAGGGCCGTGGTTTTGAAATCGCGCAAGGCCGTTTGGGCGGCGGGCGCATCCACCACTGCATGCGCGCCATCGGGCAGGCCGAAAAGGCGCTGGAACTGATGTGCAAGCGTGGCCTGGCGCGCGAGGCGTTCGGCAAGCCGATCATAAAGCTCGGTGGCAACTTCGATATCATCGCCAACTGCCGGATGGAAATCGAACAGGCCCGCTTGTTATGCCTGAAAACCGCCTGGATGATGGATCAGGGCGATGCCCGCGCTGCTGCCCCCTGGATCAGCCAGATCAAGGTTGTGGCCCCGCTGGTGGCCCAGAAAGTCACCGACGAAGCGGTGCAGATGTTTGGCGCTGGCGGCATTTCGCAAGACACCCCGCTGGCTCGCCAATGGACCCATGTGCGTACCTTGCGCCTGGCCGATGGCCCCGATGCCGTCCACCGGATGCAGGTCGCACGGGCCGAGCTGAAAAAACACACCCAGGAGAAAGTCTGATCGAAACGATACCCAAAACCATGCAGGCCCTGATCCTGCGCGAAGGTGGATTTGCAGCGGACGCGGTGCCTGCAAGTCAGGTACGAGCGGTTGATCGCTATCTGGAACTTGCCGAAACCCCGGTGCCAAAGCCAGGGCCGGGTCAGGTTCTGATCAAGGTCAGGGCCAGCATGGTCAACCCCTCGGATCTGGCGTTTATCCAAGGGGGCTATGGCCAGCCACGGGTAAAAGATGCGCCTGCGGGGTTTGAAGGTGTCGGCCAAGTGGTTGCTGGTCAGGGCTTTTATGCCAAACGCCTGAAGGGCAAGCGCGTGTCCTTTGTGGTCGGCCCAACCGGGTCAGGCGCATGGGCTGAATACGCGGTAACCGAGGCCGCAACCGTCATTCCCTTGCGCAAAGATGTGCGCGATGACGACGGCGCGGCGCTGATCGTCAATCCACTGACGGCAGCGGCGATGGTCGACATGGTGCCAAATGGCGGGGCTTTCATCGCCTCTGGCGCTGCCAGCCAGTTGGGCAAGCTGATGGCCGGGCTTGGCCAGGAAACCGGCAAACGGATGATCGGCCTGACCCGACGGGATGAGCCGATTGAAGGCCTAAAAGCCCTGGGCGCGAAAGAGGTTCTGAACGAAACCACGCTTGATTTTAGCGACCGTCTGAAGGCGGTTCTGAAGGCCGAAAAGCCAACAGTGTTTCTGGATTGCATTGCCGGGTCGATGTCAGCGCGGGTGTTTAACGCGATGGGTAACGATTCCGTCTGGGTGGTTTACGGCAAGATGACGCCCGAGCCGCCTGAAATCCTGGAACCCGGCAAACTGATCTTTATGCGTAAACGCATTGAGGGATTCTGGTTGGTGACTTGGATGCGGAAAACCGGCATGCTGGGCAAAATGGCGGCCATTCGACAAGTGCAAGCACGATTCGCTGACGGGCGCTGGCATACAGATATCGGCGCACGTCTGGAATTACGCAACGTCATCGCCAAAATTCCCGATGCTCTGGCGCAACCTGATGGTAAGGTGCTGATTGCAGTCGGCGAGGGCTGAATATTTTCGTCGGCCAAGGTCGGCAAATTACGGTCGACCAAGACGGACGATCCGGTATCGGGGCAAAAGACCCCGGGCCGACAATAACGGGCCGGGAAACCGGCGGTGGGAGGACAATTTTGGAATTTTTGCAACTGCTTGTCAGCGGGCTGGCGAATGGCTGTGTGTACGGTCTTATCGCGCTTGGTTTTGTGCTGATCTATAAAGCGACCGAGGCGGTCAATTTCGCCCAGGGCGATTTCATGATGTTAGGGGCCTTTGTGACCCTGGGCCTGACCAACGCCGAATATATGCACCTGCCCTTCTGGATCGCCGCCCCGATTGCCATAGGCATCATGGCGATACTTGGCTATCTGCTGGATTTCTTCGTGCTACGGCATCTGTTTGGTCAAAGCCAGACGGCGGTTGTGATCCTGACCATCGCGCTTGGCTTTGTCATCCGCTTCATCGCCGGCGCGATCTGGGGCCATGAGCCGCAAACTTTGGAAAGCCCGTTGGCGCTGGGGGATGTCAATTTTGGCGGCGTTGTGCTGGGCATGGCCGATGTCGCGGTCATCATTGTCACGGTGCTGCTGACGATCTTCCTTTACCAGTTTTTCCAGCGCACCAAGCTGGGGCTGGCGATGCAGGCGGCTTCGCAAAACCAGATGGCGGCCTATTACATGGGTGTGCCGGTGAGGCGCGTGCAGGGTCTGACCTGGGGTCTGGCCGGGGCAGTTGCGGCTGTTGCCGGTATCTTGTTTGCCTCCAAAGGCACGATTGACCCAAACGCCGGACTGCTTGGTATCAAAGCCTTTGCAGCGGCTGTGATCGGTGGCTTCGGCTCCCTCCCTGGGGCGCTGGCGGGTGGCTTGATCGTTGGTATCATCGAACCTTTCGCGTCCAGATACATGGCAGCGGGCTATTCGCAAATCGCACCCTACGCCTTGTTGCTGTTCGTTCTGGTATTCAGGCCACATGGCCTGTTTTCCCAGGTCCGCACAAAGAAAGTCTGACGTCATGCGCATTCATTTCAAGACATCCTACGAACATGACATCCGGTTGTTTCCTGACCGCTGGACATTCCTTGTCTATGCCGCCTTGTTGGCGTTGGCGTTTACCCTGCCCTACTGGCTGAACGATTTTTATATTGGCGAGGCCACCAACGTGTTGATCTGGGCCATTGCCGGGCTGGGATTGATGTTGCTGACCGGGCAAACCGGGCAAGCCAGCCTTGGCCATGCTGCGTTTCTGGCGGTGGGCTGTTATTCCTGCGTCATTTTGATGGAACAGGGCCTGCCGTTCATCCTGGCCTTCCCCCTGTCCGGGATCATCACCGGCGTGATCGGAACTATCATCGCCATTCCTGCGGTTCGGATGCACGGCATTTACCTGGCGATTGCGACGATTGCGCTGTCTATTCTGGCCGATGACATCATCGTGCTGCTGGAACCCTGGACCGATGGCGTCAGCGGCAAGTTTGCGCCGACCATCGTCATTTTCGGCCTGGAGATTGAGCGTTGGACCATGCCCGACCGCTTCTATTATCTGGTCTTGGTCGTCACCATCATCTGCACGTTGTTTTACCGCAACTTGCTGCGCTCCCCCTTGGGACGCGCGTTTGCGGCCGTGCGCGACAGTGAGGTTTCGGCAACCGCGATGGGTGTACATATCACCCGCACCAAGGCGATTTCCTTTGGGATTTCCTGCGCCATCACCGGGCTTGGCGGGGCTTTGATGGGGTTTTATGCCGGGGCTTTCAACAACGAGACGTTTTCAATTGTGATCTCGATCAGCTTGCTGATGATGATCGTGATTGGTGGCCTCGGCTCCATCCACGGGGCGTTCTTTGGGGCCATCGTGATCGCGTTTCTGCCGCAGGGCCTGTCGATCCTCAAGGGCGCTGTGATGGGGGGCAACGTCGCCATTCCTGGGCTTGAAACCGGGGTGTTTGGCATGATCCTGATCCTGTTCATCCTGTTTGAACCGATGGGGATTTATGGCCGCTGGATGAAAATCCGCATCTGGTTTGAACTGTTCCCGTTTGCGCGCAAAGACATGTTCCGCCGCCAGAAATCCTACCTCAAGACGGAGCGTTTACGATGAGCTTGCTTGAGATCAAGAACGCCACCTTGAAGTTCGGCGGCGTCGTCGCGGTCAACGACCTCAGCTTCAGCGTTGAAGAGGGCGAGGTTTACGCCATCGTCGGCCCGAACGGGGCGGGAAAGTCCACGGTTTTCAACCTGATTTCGCGGTTTTATGATCCCTTCGCCGGCAGCTTCAGCTTTGACGGTCATAACCTGTTGGATCGCAAGGCCGACGCGATTGCCGACCTTGGGATTGCGCGGACTTTCCAGAATATCGAACTGTTCGATCACGCGACCGTTCTGGAAAACCTGCTGGTCGGACGCCATCGCCACCGTCGCACCAATCTAGTGGAAGAAATGCTGTTCACCCCGCGCGTGCGCCGTCAGGCCCATGAAAACCGCGAAGCGGTGGAAGAGGTGATCGACTTCCTGGACCTGCAACCTTACCGCAGCAAAATGATCGCGGGCCTGCCTTATGGCGTGCGCAAGGTTGTCGAGCTTGGCCGCGCGCTGGCCTCGGGGCCGCGCCTGTTGTTGCTGGACGAACCGGCCTCGGGCCTGTCGGTTGAGGAAACCCAGGACATGCGCTGGTGGATTGACGATATCCGCAAACAGATGGGGATTACCGTTTTGATGGTGGAACATGACATGGGACTGGTCTCCGGCGTGTCGGATCGGGTCTTGGCACTGGCTGACGGCGCGAAACTGGCCGAAGGTACCCCCGCCGAGGTTCAGTCAAACCCGGCGGTGATTGAGGCCTATCTTGGCGCGGGGGCTGCGTGATGGCGGAAGCTTTGCTGGAAGTTAAGAACCTCGAAAGTTTTTACGGCCCGATCATGGCGATCCGGGGCGTCAGCCTGAAGGTCGAAAAGGGCCAGGTGGTAACCGTGCTGGGGGCCAATGGCGCCGGCAAATCCACCCTGCTGAAAACCATTTCCGGCATCATGGATCCGGAAAAGGGGCATATCACCTTTGAAGGCAAAGAAATCCAGGGCCGCGAGCCGCATGTCATCGTGCGCAAAGGCATCGTCCATGTCCCGGAGGGCCGTGAGGTTTTCCCGCTGCTGACGGTGGACGAAAACCTGTCGCTTGGGGCTTATACCCGCAACGATAAGTCCGAGATCGAAAAAGACCGGGAACTGGTGTTTGACTATTTCCCGATCCTGAAAGAGCGCCGCAATCAAGAGGCAGGCACCCTTTCAGGGGGCCAGCAACAGATGCTGGCGATCGGTCGCGGGTTGATGTTGCGGCCGAAGATCATGCTGCTGGACGAACCCTCGCTGGGCCTGTCGCCGCTGTTGGTGCAGGAAATCTTTGATATCCTGCGGCGCCTGAACAAAGATGAAGGCGTGACTATGATGCTGGTCGAACAGAACGCCAAGGTCGCGCTGGAGCTTGCCGATGTTGGCTATGTGATGGAAATCGGACGCATCGTGATGGACGGCACCGCTGACCGGCTGATGGAAAGCGAAGACATCAAGGCGTTTTACCTTGGGCATCAGGAAATCGGTGCGCGCGGCGAAAAACGCTGGAAGAAAAAGAAAACCTGGAGGTGACGGGATGAACATGATGAGTTCCGAAAACCAGATCACCCTGAACGGGGTCAGTTTCAATCCAACACCGGGTCAGCGCCCGGTGCTGGTCGATGGCAATGACACCATCGTGAAACTGTTCGCGGCGCGCTGCGCGCAGATGAAAAACCAGACTGCGCATCGTGAAAAAGACATGGGCATCTGGAAATCCTACAGTTGGAAAGACTATTGGGATCACGCCAGATGGATCGGCCTTGGCCTGCGCGCCCTTGGCTTGAAACGCGGCGAAGTGGTTTCGATCCTGTCCGAAGATCGCCGGGAATGGGCCTATGCCGATCTTGGCATCCAATGCGTCGGCGGCATTGCCTCGGGCGTTTACACAACGGATTCGCCAGCGCAGTTGGAGTATCTGCTGCGCGACAGCGACTCGCGGTTTTTGTTCGTCGAAGATGACGAGCAGTTGGATAAATACCTGGAAATCGCCGACAAGTCACCACAGGTCGCAAAAGTCATCATCCTGGAAAAGGAAGGTCTGCACGACCTGCGCCACGACAAATGCGTGTTCATCGACGAGCTTTACGAAACCGGCCGCGCGTTTGAGGCCGAGAACCGAGGCTTTTTCGAAGCCGAGATTGACAAAGCCCAACCCGGCGACACCGGCCTGCTGATCTATACGTCAGGCACGACCGGCGCGCCCAAGGGCGCGATGCTGAGCCAGGAAAACATCCTGGCGACTATGGAAAGCGGCGCGCGGGTGTTGAATGTTTTCGCCGAAGACGAACAGCTGTGCTTCCTGCCGCTTTGCCACATTCTGGAACGCAACGTGTCGATCTATTTCCCGCTTGCGGGCAAAAGCATCGTGAATTTTGCCGAAAGCCCGGAGACGGTTTTTGACAATATGCAGGAAGTGTCGCCATCAACGTTTTTTGCTGTGCCGCGCGTCTGGGAAAAGATTTATTCCCGGGTGACCGTGCTGGCGCAGGAAGCGACATGGATCGGCAAACTGGCCTTCCACCAGGCGATCAAGGCCGGTGGCAAACGGGCTGTTTACGCCATGAAAGGCCAGGCGATCCCGGCAAATGTGGCGGCAAGCTATGCGATCTGGAATTTCTTGGTTTTGAAAAACCTGCGCCGGATGCTGGGCATGGATCGGTTGCGTCGCGGCGGAACAGGGGCGGCACCGATTTCGCCCGAATTGCTGAAATGGTACTGGTCGATCGGCGTGCCACTGATCGAAGGCTACGGCATGACCGAAAACGCTGGCCTTTCGACCGTCAACACCCGCGAGATCAACCGCGTCGGTACCGTTGGCCGCCCGGTTCCCGGGGTCGAGGTGCGGATCGCGGACGACGGTGAAATCCAGACCCTTGGGCTGAACAACTTCCAGGGTTACTGGCGCAACAACGAGAAAACCGCCGAAACCTTCACCGACGACGGCTGGTTGCGGACGGGCGATGTTGGCCGGATTGACGAGGATGGATACATAACCATCACCGGCCGGATCAAGGACATCATCATCACCGCTGGTGGCAAGAACATCACCCCGGCGGAAATCGAAAGCCGCCTGAAGTTCAGCCATTACGTCGCCGACGCGGTGGTGATCGGGGACAAGCGCAAATACCTCACGTGTCTGATAATGATTGATCAGGAAAACGTGGAAAAATTTGCGCAAGACCAAAAAATCCCGTTTAGTGATTTTGCGTCCCTTTGCGCTGCCAAAGAGGTGATCGGCCTGATCCACAAAGAAGTGGAAGCCGTCAACGCTGAATTTGCGCGCGTGGAACAGATCAAGGACTTCCGCCTGATCAACGTTCTGCTGACCGCAGAGGATGAAGAGTTAACAGCAACCATGAAGCTGAAGCGCGGTTTTGTGGAGAAAAAGCACAATGCGCTGATCGAGCAAATGTATTAACCGGGCGTAGCCCGAAATTTCCTAGGGAGGAAAACCATGAAGAAACTGACATCAACTCTGCTGGCGGCAACGCTGGCGCTGGGCTCGGGCTTTGCGGCCTCGGCGCAGACTCAAGGCGTCTCGGATAACGAAGTGCTTATCGGTTCGGTCAACGATCTTAGCGGGGTCTTTGCTGCGGTCGGTGTGCCTGCTGTCAACGGCGCCAACCTGAAGTTTGAAGAAGTCAACGCAGCCGGTGGCATCCACGGTCGCATGATCCGCTTCATCGTTGAAGACAACGGCTATCAGATCCCGCGCGCGATGCAGGGCTATAACAAGCTTCTGAACAGCGACAAGGTTTTTGCCATGCTGCTGTCGCTTGGCACACCGATGAACATCGCCGGTTTCCGACTGCTGGACCCCAAAGGTATCCCAAATGTCAGCCCGCTTTCGGCTGCGCGTGAAATGTTGTCCGAGCCTGTGAATAACAAGTTCATCGGCTTTTCCAGCTACTGGGATCAAGTGCAGGTCGGGGTGAAATACCTGGCTGCCGAAAAAGGCGCGCAAGAAGTTTGCTCGATGTATATCCCTTCGGATTTCGGCAAGGAAATTTCGGAAAGCACCAAAGACGTGACAGCGGCGCTTGGCCTGACTTTTGGCGCCGAAACCACCCACAAACCGGACGAGCTTGACTTCGTAGGCTCGCTGCAAAAGCTGAACGCAGCCGGTTGTGATCTGGTCACTCTGGCTGTTGGCGTCCGTCAGGGCATCACCATCGTCGGCACTGCCAAGAAACTGGGACTGTCCGAAATGACCTTCATGAACACATCAGCTGGCTTCCTTGAGCCGGTGGCGATGGTTCCGGGTGGCGTAACCGATGGCCTCTATGCGTCGGCAGGTTGGGCGGACCTCTACTCACGCGCAGGTGACCCTGCACCTGGCAAGTTCATCGCCGATTACAAAGCCAAATACGACCAGCCGGCCTCGATGTTCGCTATGCTGGGCTATTCTGGTGCTTCCACGTTGGTACGTGCGCTGGAAGCGGCTGGTCCTGACCTGACGCATGAAAGCTTCATCGCAGCAATGGAATCGCTGAACTACCATGATGAGTTGACGGGTGCCGACATCTCCTTCAGCGCTGACAACCACCAGGGTGCATCCGACGTCGTTATCTCGGTCGTCGAAGGCGGCGCCTGGAAGATGGTTGCCAAACAATAAGTCCGAACGCTTTCGGCAATAAAGGGCAGGGCCAAGCGCCCTGCCCTTTTCATTTATAAAGGAAGGTATCCGCATGAAAACGCAGGAAATCCAGGTGACAAAGACAGATATCCGCCATGCAGCGCTTGTGGACACTGACCTGCCCGATCTGTCGGATGGCGAGGCGTTGGTTGAAATTCAGGGCTTTGCGCTGACAACCAACAACATCACCTATGCCGCGACCGGCGATATCATCGGCTACTGGAAATTCTTTCCCAGCGGCAGCGATCCTTTGGGCGTTGTTCCGGCCTGGGGCTTTGCCACGGTGATCAACAGCAAGACCGCGGATTTGCCCACCGGCACCCGGCTTTACGGGTTCTTCCCAACCGCCCGCCACCTGATCCTGACGCCCGAGGCCCGGCCCGGCGGCATGATCCGCGACAATGCCGAACACCGGCGCGGCTTGCCTGCGGTTTACAACAATTACCAGGTTGTTACGGATGCCGATCCGGCCGAGGACGCAAAGCGCGCGATCTTTCATCCGCTACTGGTCACCTCTTACCTGCTTTATGATTTTCTGGCCGATAACGACTGGTTCGGGGCTGAACAGATCATCATCGGCAGCGCCTCCAGCAAAACCGGCCTGGGCCTTTGCAAATACCTGGCGGAGGCACGGCCAAACGGCCCCGAAGTCATCGGCCTAACATCGGCCAAAAACCTTGATTTCGTGCGCGGTTTAGGCGCCTGCGATCAGGTGGTTGCATATGGCGATCTGACGGAAGACGTCAAAGACCGCCCCAGCGTTTATGTTGACATGGCCGGCAATGCCGATGTCCGCCGGGCCCTGCATGCCCATCTTGGCAACAGCCTGAAACACAGCGCCGCCGTTGGCACCAGCCATTGGGACAAGTTTGAACCGGCGATGGATTTGCCTGGCCCCAAGCCGCAGTTTTTCTTTGCGCCATCGCAAATCGAAAAGCGTCGGGCTGAGTGGGGACCAGGAGAGATCGAAAAGCGCCTGGAAACCGCCTGGCGACGGGTGGCTGACAGCAGTTCAGACTGGATGCGGATCGAGATAAGCCAAGGCCTGGACGCGGCCCTTGCATGCTACACGGCCATCGCGGATGGGCAGGTTGATCCAGCCGTCGGGCATTACATCGCGCTTTAGGGCGGGCAAGCCCCGTCAGTCAAAGAAATAGGGACCGGCATCGCTTAGCAAAACGCGGGCAAGTTCGGTGCCCAATTCGGCAGCGTCCGAGGCGTCGCCTGAAATCTCATGCGACAGACATTCTGAGCCGTCGGGGCGCAAAATCTCGCCACGCACCCGCATTTTGTCATTGCTAAGCTCGGCCAATCCGGCGATCGGCATCTGGCAAGATCCATCCAGGGCCTTCAGAAACGCACGCTCTGCTTCCAGTCGATAACCGGTGGGGAAATCGTGGATCGGCGACAGCAATTCCTTGACGGTGTCATCCCCAACCCGCCGTTCGATCCCGATCGCACCCTGGGCCACCGCTGGCAGCATTTCCGACAGGGCAACCGGTGAATTCGCCACCTCTTCCATGCCCAGACGGTTCAGCCCGGCCATTGCCAGAAAGGTGCAATGGGCCACGCCATCATCCAGTTTGCGCAGACGCGTTTGTACATTGCCGCGAAACTCAACCACTTTCAGATCGGGTCGCTTGTAAAGGATCTGCGCCTTGCGCCGGAGGCTGCTGGTGCCAACCAAGGAACCGGCTGGCAGGTCAGACAGCCTTGCTGCAACTGGCGACAGAAAAGCATCGCGCGGGTCTTCGCGGGGCAAGTAACAATCCAGGATCAGGCCTTCGGGCTGATCAACCGGCATGTCTTTCATCGAATGCACAGCGATGTCGATGCGCCCGCCCAGCATCGCCTCTTCAATTTCTTTGGTGAACAGGCCCTTGCCGCCAACCTCCCGCAGGGGTTTGTCCTGGATGCGGTCGCCCGAGGTTTTGATCACCTCGATCACAAAGCAATCCTCGGGAAAGCCGTGCATGTCCATCAAGCGGCTGCGGGTTTCATAAGCCTGCGCCAGCGCCAGCGGAGAGCCGCGAGTGCCAATGCGAAGCGGAGAGTCGGAATTGGGCCAAAGAGGTTGCATGCAACCGTCCTAGCGCCATGATTTGCCGCTGACAATGCCAAAGCCCCAGTGACACATTGACATCCACCCACCAAGCCTAGAGGACGGATAAACACGACGACAAAAAGAGGTAGGTCATGGCCGATAAATTGCTGTTGCGCGCCCTTGCAGGCGAGACATTGCCGGTGCCGCCGGTCTGGATGATGCGTCAAGCCGGTCGCTATTTGCCGGAATACCGCGCCACCCGCGCCCAGGCCGGGGATTTTCTGTCGCTGTGCTATAACCCCGAACTGGCCGCCGAGGTTACCTTTCAACCGATCCGCCGCTATGGCTTTGATGCCGCAATCCTGTTTGCCGATATCCTGCTGGTGCCCCAGGCGCTGGGGGCCGATCTGTGGTTTGTCACCGGCGAAGGCCCGCGCCTGTCAACCGTCACCGGCCCGGCTGGCCTTGACCGTCTAAAGCCAGCGGACGCGATTCATGAGCATCTGGCGCCGGTCTATGAGACCGTAAAACTCCTGGCCGCAGGACTGCCTGCGGAAACCACGCTGATCGGTTTCGCAGGCGCGCCCTGGACCGTCGCGACCTATATGATCGCCGGGCGCGGCACCCCGGATCAAGGCCCGGCGCACGCGCTAAAGCAAAGCGATCCTGCGACGTTTGATGCGCTGATGACGCTGATCACGGACGCCACCATCGGCTATCTGCTGGCCCAGGTTGCCGCCGGGGCCGAGGTGATCAAACTGTTTGACAGCTGGGCCGGATCCTTGCGCGGGGCGGATTTTGACAAATACGCGTTGGAACCGGCGCGCCGGATCATCGCTGCCCTCAAGGCCGCACATCCCGACCTACCGATCATCGCCTTCCCCCGCGAAGCCCGCGACCGCTACATCGGCTTTCACCGCGCTGTTGGCGCGGATTGCGTGGCGCTGGACAATTCGGTTGATGCTGACTGGGCTGCCGCCAATGTGCAGGTTGACGGCTGTGTGCAAGGCAACCTCGCACCCGGCCACATGGTTACTGGTGGCCAGGCCCTGATCGACGAAACCAAACGCATTGTGCGCGCCTTTTCCGGCGGACCGCATATCTTCAACCTGGGCCACGGGATCACACCTGATGCCGATCCAGCCAATGTTGACGTGATGCTGAAGGCGATCCGGGGCTAAGTCGCGCCCCGCCCGTCAGCTATTCCTCTGCGGCGCCCCATTTATATGCCGCCACCAGTTTTGAGCCTGAGCCGTGGCCGATACGAAACTCGAACCCGGCCGAACTGTCGCTGGTCGCGCGCAACGGGATCGAAATTGTGTCGCTTGCGATATGGCAGGATTTGCTCGCCGCTTTGCCGGTTTTTGGCACGCCGGTGTTTATCCGCATCGCAACGCCGTCTTTCGCCTTTTCCAAGCCACCTTTCAGGGCCACCATGGCAGGTCGGCAAAACCCGCCGGCGCTGCTGCATTCCCCGGAAACGCTGCCTTTCAGGCTGATCGCGAATTCGTCGCCCCTTTTCAACGAGGTCGGAGCGCCGCCAATGTCGTAGATCCAGGTCACGGCGCAGCCGAGAGCCTCCCACAGATAGCTGACGCTGGTTTCGGATTTGCTGATGGTGATATGCTGACTGGACGAGCGCATGAAATCTTCGTCCTCACCCACGGTAACGCGCAGGCTCATGCCGCCGATGGCGTTTGCGGTGTCTTGTGCGGCCACCGATTGAACTTCTATATGGCACCGGGCAAGCGCGGTCAGGTCTCTTTCCAGTTTTTTCAACGCCAGGCCCTGACGCTTTACGAAGACTGCGATAATGGCCGTGACTTTCCACAATTCTTTTTCAAGCGCTTCATCGTCGTCAAAATCATGCTCATTCAAAACCCAGACTACGACCCGAGAAATCGCTTCCTCATAGGTCATGGTTTCACCTGTCGATAGCACGATGGCCCCTTTTTCAATGGTCGCTCTGAGGGTGGCGATTTCTTCGCGGGTTGTCGCAAGCATTTCGTTCAACTCTCTCAGGGCACTTGCCGGATCATCTTGCAGGTAGTCCTGACAATCGACCTCGGCCTTCGCCACAGACATCAGGGACACAGTCATCGCCAGCGTTAGCGCCAACAGATGGATCAGGGAACGGAAAGGGTTCGGAACGGGCATAGCGGCCTCCGCGACAAATGCCTTAACCGGTTAAAGCCAGGGCGCGTTAAACATGTGATACGCGGATTATTCCGTTCACAGGTTCATTTGTCACCCGGGCGTATTGCCCCACCGGTTGTGTGCACGACGAGGTGTCACAGCCATTTCGCCAGCGGCGGCAGGCTCATCAGCACTGCGTTGGCGTCGTGGCCGGTTTCCAGCCCGAACTTGGTGCCCCGGTCGTAAACCAGGTTATATTCGGCATAAAGGCCGCGATGGATCAGTTGGGTGTCCTTGTCGGCTTCGTCCCACACGGTATCACGCCGCCGCTTGGTCACCGGCACAAAGGCCGGCAGAAAGGCGCGGCCTGCGTCCTGGGTAAAGGCGAAATCCGCCTCCCAGTCGCCGCTGTTGTGATCATCAAAAAAGATGCCGCCAACGCCGCGTGCCCGGTTGCGATGCGGGACATAGAAATATTCATCCGCCCAGGCCTTGTAGCGCGGGTAATAATCAGCGTCATGCCGGTCGCAATGCTGTTTCTGGACTGCGTGGAAATCGGCGGTGTCCTCGGCATATTCGATGCAAGGGTTCAGGTCTGAGCCACCGCCAAACCACCAGGCGTGCGGCGTCCAGAACATCCGCGTGTTCATATGGACCGAGGGCGTGTGCGGGTTTTGCATATGCGCCACAAGCGAGATGCCCGCAGCCCAGAACCTGGGATCATCGGCCATCCCCGGAATGCCTTTGCGGGCCGCCATTGCCGCCTGCGCTTTCGCCCCCAGCACGCCATAAACGGTCGAGACATTAACCCCGACCTTTTCAAACACCCGACCGCCGCGCATCACTGACATCAGGCCGCCGCCAGCATCCTGGCCATCATCGGACTGGCGCTTCGTTTCGGTCACTTCAAAGTGCCCGGCAGGCTGATCCGCGAAGGGGCCGGTTGTTTGCTCATCCTCAAGCTGTTCAAACGCGGCGACGATCTGATCGCGCAGCGCGCGAAACCAGCTTGCGGCCCGGGCTTTGTGATCTTCGCTTACGATATCGTCTGGCATGGCGGCTCCTGACCTGGTTCCGAGGGGATTGTGGCGTGACCCCAAGGCTGTTTGCGGCCTGTCTATCGGCAAATTCCGGCAAGGGCCATATCTGCGATGTCGCGGATTGCCCTTTTCGTCTGCCCTACCTAGGGTGGCCTTTTCCGCAGTGTTGCAAGGCCATCTATGCCCACCCCTCCGCCAATTCCGATGCCAGGCCCCGGGCCGACTGCGACGCCAATTGACCCGGCCCCTGTTCAGGACAATTTTCGCGGTCTTGTCTGGGCCTTTGTGTCGGTGTTGGGGGCCAGTTTGATGACCTTGGCGGTGCGGGGTGTGTCGCTTGAAGTTGACAGCCGCATGGCCGTGATGTTTCGCGCCGGGATCACCAGCCTGCTGATCTTGATCGGCCTGATTTTGTTTACAAAACTTCGTCGGCAGCTTCAGTTTTCGCGGCCGGGCATGCACCTGTTGCGCGGCAGTCTGATCGGGGTGTCGACCAATCTTGGGTTTTACACGCTGGCGCATATCCCGCTGGCGACCGCCACGGTGTTGTTTTTCACCGCCCCGATTTTTGCCACCGTTCTGGGCGGCCTCATTCATGGGGAGCGGGTCGGGCCTAGGCGTATCTTCGCGATTGTCGCCGGGTTTTGCGGCGCTCTTGTGATCCTGCGCCCGGGCTATGAGGCGTTTCACCCGGCGATGCTGGCCGCCCTTGGATCATCGGCGCTGTTTGCCATCGCCCTGACCCTGTCGCGCAATCTGGCCAACGCCGATGGCGCGATATCGACCTATTTTTCATCTGTCGTGATCACGGTGATGGTGACATTGCCAATTGCCCTGCCGGTTTGGGAATATCCCAGCAATGCCTGGACCTGGTTTGCGGTGGCCGTGCTTGTGATTACCTCCGCCTTGCGCGGGGTTGCGGATATTCAGGCCTACCGATTTGCCGAGGCGTCGATCCTTGCACCTGTGGCTTATCTTCGGCTGGTCATCATCGGCATCGGTGCATTTTTCCTGTTTTCCGAGACCATCGACACGCCGACATGGATCGGGGCGATGATCATCATTGCCGCCACGCTTTACATCGCACGCCGCGAGGCGGCTTTGCGTAAATCAGGATAGGCGGTCGCGATGCGCCAGAACCTGATCTTTCAGCATCAGCGCCCAGTGGTGATAAGCAGGTGGTGATGGATGGAACCCGTCGGCGGCCATCATGGATGCGTCAAACGGCAGATCAAGTGGTACATGCACGGCCCCGGGATGCACGGCAGTCAAGCTGGCAAGGGCCACATCAAACCTGCGGGATTGCCGCCCCATCACCCAGCGCAGCGGTTGCGGCAACAACGGGAAGTTGCCCATCGGCGGCAGGCCCGACATCAGGATCAGCTTCACCCCGTGCTGGTCGGTTAACACCGAAAACAGACGGTGAAGCTGGCGCTGCCAATTGCGCAGAAACACACCGTGCGTCAGGTCGTTCACGCCAAGGGAGATCACCGCGACATCAAACTGGCCGGTGACTTCGGACATCAGGGTGTTGGTCGCGACCCGAGTGGTTGCACCGGTGGCCGCATTCAAAGTCGAGCGAACGGTGAACCTGTCGGCCAGTTCGGCGGCCAATTGCCCGCTGAGGGCTTGTGATTGATGATCAGCGCCAACACCAGCGGCAGCAGAATCGCCAAGCACCAGCAGGCGCAGGTCCGGCCCCTGGCCAAGGCTGGCTTGCCTGGGCCCCGCCGCTTCGGGCAGGATCAAAGCGCGGTTGCGCACTTGCAAGGCCTGCACCAGCAAGATCGGCGCCAGCGCGATTTTCGCCAGAAGATCCACTGAAACCGCCACGATCACCGTCCTTTTACCGCCCAAGGGTTCAGAACGCTTTACGTGCCTTCAAGGCGGCCGAGATCGTTCCATCGTCCAGATAATCAAGCTCGCCACCGATGGGAACACCTTGGGCAAGGGACGTTACGTCGACAGCACTGCCTTCAAGCTGGTCGGCGATATAATGCGCGGTGGTCTGGCCATCGACGGTGGCGTTGAGGGCCAGGATAACCTCGGCCACTTCTTCATCGGCAAGACGTTTTACCAGCAGCGGAATGCGCAAATCATCCGGGCCAATGTGATCAAGGGCGGACAAAACCCCGCCCAACACATGATAGCGCCCCTTGAACATGCCCGAGCGTTCCATCGCCCAAAGGTCAGCCACATCTTCAACCACGCAAAGTTGGCCATTGGCGCGTTTTTCGGAGCGGCAAATCTCACACAGATCCTGGGTGCTGATATTGCCGCAAGTCACGCATTCACGCGCGGTGGTGGCGACGCGTTGCAACGCGTCGGCCAGCGGATCCATCAACGGACCGCGTTTCTTGATCATGTGCAAAACGGCGCGCCTGGCCGATCTTGGCCCCAAGCCCGGCAACCGCGCCATAAGGGCGATCAGGTTCTCGATATCGCTGTCTGGTCCCACCATTCCAAGACGCCTAGAACGGCAGTTTCATTCCCGGCGGCAGGTTCAGCCCCTCGGTCAGTTTGGCCATCTCGGCCTGGTGGGTTTCCTTGGCCTTAACCTGCGCGTCTTTGATCGCGGCGACGATCAGATCTTCGACCACTTCCTTGTCTTCGGGCTTGAACAGCGAAGGGTCGATTTCCAGCGCTTTTAACTCCCCCTTCGCAGTGGTCGTGGCCACAACCATGCCGGCACCGGACTGACCGATCACATTGATCTGATCAAGTCCTTCCTGCAATTCGGCCATCTTGCCCTGCATTTCCTGCGCCTGTTTCATGATCTTGGCCATATCGCCAAGGCCGCCTAAACCTTTCAGCATATCTTGTCCTTTGTTGCCTTTCAGGGGGTATTAGTCTTCTTCAAACGGATCCCAGTCATCATCGACATCGTCAGGATCTATGGGCACGACGGTGTCAACCGGCTCTTCCAGGCCGGTGAAAACCTCACGGATTTCGGCATTGGGGAAGTGTTTCAGCACCTCCTGCACCATCGGATGGGCCAGGGCCTGGCCTTGCAAATCATCGCGATGGGCGTCGCGGATTTCGCTGATTGTCTGCCCGCCGCCCTTGCCAACCACGGACACGCCCCAGCGCACACCCGTCCAGGACTGCAAGCGCGACGACAGCCGCGAAGCCAGATCCTTTGGGGTCTTTTCGGTCATCTCAAACTCGATCCGGCCGGGGGCGTATTTGGCCAGACGCAGGCTGTCTTCGACCTGAACCAGCAACTGCATATCGCGATTAGCGCGGATCAGATCGACCACCTGTTCAAACCGCGAAAACCGCGCCAGAGCCGCATCTGGACTGGGTTCCCCCATCGTGATCGGGGTGCTGCCAGCGACAGCGGAAACGCCACCACCGGAGACGCTGCCACTAGGCAGTTCGCTATGGGTTTGACCAGCCCGCGCGCTACCGCCAGAGCCGCCACTTGGCGGCGCAGTAGGTGGCGCAGTCGGCGACTTGGCGGGTGCGGACCCGTTTTGCAATTTGCGCATAAGATCTTCGGGGCTGGGCAGATCGGCAACATGCGTCAGCCGGATGATCGCCATTTCAGCGGCCATCATCGCGTTCGGGGCATGCGCAACTTCTTCCAGCGATTTCAACAACATCTGCCACATTCGCGTTAACGCGCGCATGGGCAGGCGGCTGGCCATATCGGTGCCGCGGGCACGCTCGTCCGGGCTGACGGTGGGGTCATCGGCGGCTTCGGGGGTAATCTTGATCACGCTGGTCCAGTGGGTGATCTCGGCAAGATCGCGTAACACTGCCATCGGATCGGCCCCGTCCGCATATTGGCCCGAAAGTTCCGACAGCGCCGCCGCCGCGTCGCCCTGCATGATCATGTCAAACAGGTCCAGCACCCGGCCACGATCCGCCAGACCCAGCATCGCACGCACCTGATCGGCCGAGGTTTCCCCGGCCCCATGCGCAATCGCCTGATCCAGAAGCGAAATCGCATCGCGCATCGACCCTTCGGCAGCGCGGGTGATCAGCGCCAGGGCGTCATCGGCGATTTCAACCTTCTCCAGGGTCGCGAGTTTTCGCAGGTAAGCGATAGTATCTTCGGGTTCCATCCGCCGCAGATCAAACCGCTGACAGCGCGACAGCACCGTTACCGGGATCTTGCGAATCTCGGTCGTGGCAAAAATGAATTTCACATGCTCGGGCGGTTCTTCCAACGTTTTCAAAAGCGCGTTGAAAGCGTTGGTCGACAACATGTGAACTTCGTCGATGATGTAAATCTTGTAACGGGCCGAGGCGGCGCGATAATGCACCGAATCAATGATTTCGCGTATGTCGCCGACGCCGGTGCGGCTGGCGGCGTCCATTTCCATCACGTCGACATGCCGACCTTCGGCAATGGCCACGCATGGTTCGCAAACGCCGCAAGGTTCGACGGTGGGGCCGCCTTTGCCATCCGGGCCGACGCAATTCATGCCTTTGGCGATGATCCGCGCGGTGGTGGTTTTGCCCACCCCGCGCACGCCGGTCATGACGAAAGCGTGCGCAATGCGATCTGCTTCAAACGCGTTCTTCAGGGTGCGAACCATCGCCTCCTGGCCGACCAGATCAGCAAAGACAGCCGGGCGATATTTCAACGCCAGAACCTGATAGCCTTGCTGCTGGTCTTTGTGTTCGCTCATTTGGCTTGCCTGATCCTTGTCCGCGCTTCATAGGTAATGGGCCGCCAGCAAAAAGGCGAGTCCCGCAGGACGAAAAACATGACCTTCCGCATCGAAACCCTGACACTTGAAAACGGTGCGCGTCTTGGCATCTGCGCTTTGCCGGGGCGTGGTGGCAACGGCCTGGCGGACCTTGGCATCATCGCCAAATGGGCCCCGGATGTGGTTGTTTCCATGACCGAAGCCGCCGAGATGGCGCGGCATAACATGGCCGATCTGGGCGGGCATCTGGGGCGGTTTGGCATTCAGTGGGAACATTTTCCAATCCCCGATTTTGGCGTGCCTGAAACCGATGCCGACTGGCAGGATATTTCGGCCCGCCTGCACAAGGTTTTGGATAAGGGCGGCGCGGTTTTAACCCAGTGTTACGGCGGACAGGGCCGGTCGGGCATGGTATTGCTGCGGTTGCTGGTCGAGCGTGGCGATGACCCGCAGCAGGCGCTTGACGCTTTGCGACATGTGCGGCCAGGTGCTGTTGAAACCGACGCACAGTATTTGTGGGCCTCGGACGGATAACCCTGCAAGCGGCACCAAGGCCGGGGGGCAGTCCAAACGCTTCGGGAATTGGGTGAGAGGCTGGACAGCGACCCAAACGGGACTCGTTGCGGCTGCTTCCTTCCGGATCTGACCGGGTTGGCGAGGCGCTTGCCCGCGCCAACCTCTCAACCGCGCAGATAGGACAGTTGGCGCAAAGAATCAAGACCACCGGCAGCGTTGTCTTTCACCCGGCTTTCGCCCTATGTTGCAACCAGGCCGGATCGTCTTGGCAGGTACGGTTTTGCGCGAAACGACAAAAAACTTGGCAGGCGCTTTCATGAAACATGCGGAAACCGTGACTTTTGGCGGATCGGCTTTCAATCGGGCGGCGGATTACCGCACCGATCCTGAGAAACTCGCGGGATTTTTGGCCCGGGGCAAAGTGCTGCCTGTCTGGCGCGGCAAGCCGTTGATTGAAGCGGCCGAAACGCCCGGCCTCGGATTCGTTGCTGCCGGTCATCCGGTGCTAAGCGAGGCCCGTGAAGGCGCGATATTTTTAGGGCTGGAGGGCGACATCCCCTATTTCGCCCAGGATGTATCTGCCTGGCAGGCACCTAAGCAGGATGTGTCAAAGATCGGCAATTTCATTGACGACAGTGAACAAACCCATCCCGATCTGCCTGAAAGCCAAAGGTTTTCGGAGTTGCGGCGCAACATGACGCGCCTGTCACCCCGCGATGCTGAACTTGCGGCGATGGCCGTCGGGATTTTTGCCTGGCATCGAAATCACCGCCACTGCGCGCGCTGTGGCGTGAAGTCGAACATTTCACCGGGCGGCTGGCAGCGGTTGTGCCCGGATTGCAAGACACCGCATTTCCCGCGCACCGATCCCGTAGTGATCATGCTGATCACGCATGGCAACAAACTGCTGATCGGGCGCTCCCCCGGTTGGCCCGAGGGGATGTATTCGCTTTTGGCTGGTTTTATGGAACCGGGCGAAACGATCGAAGCCGCAGTGCGGCGCGAGGTTTTTGAAGAAACCGCCGTGACCGTTGGCCCTGTTGGCTATCTGGCCAGCCAGCCCTGGCCGTTTCCGTCATCATTGATGATCGGCTGTTGGGGCCACGCCACCAGCGACAAGATCACCGTTGACCCGACCGAGATTGAAGACGCAAAATGGGTCACAAGGGAAGAGGTATTGGAAAGCTGGGCGCAGCGCAGTTCGACCCTTGTTGCCGCAAGGAAAGGGGCAATTGCGCATTTTCTAATCAAGAATTGGTTGTCAGACACGTTATCTTAGGGCAATTGTCACAGAGTTTGTGCAATTTGGCATGTAAAGACTATGAATTTTACCGGAAAGACCGAAATCCAGGCGAATATCAATGCAACTTTTGCGGCATTCGCAGATTTTGACGCGTTTGAACGCAGTGTTCGGCGCTCTGAGGGCAAGATAGAGCGGGTGGATGGCCTGACGACCCCTGGCCCCGGCATGATGTGGCGGGTTGTGGCGGACTATCGCGGCAAACCGCGGAAAATCGATATTGAGCTGAAAGATTACGAGCCACCTGAAAGCTTGCTTTTTTCGGCCTCTAGCACTGGGTTTGACGCCACCATCATGATTGAGCTTAGCCCCTTGTCCGGCAAGGAAACCAGAGCCAGGATCGTGATGGAAATCACCGCCAGATCAATTGCGGCGCGTTTGTTGCTGCAATCAGCGCGGCTGACAAAAGGCAAGCTGAACAAGCGGTTCCGCCAGAGGTTCCGCAAATTTGGCGACGAAATGACCCAGCGGATCTTGTCCGCCTGACCCCGATCAGGCCTGACCGTCAATCACCTGACGATAAGGATCGGCCGGGTAGACCCCCAGGATTTTCACATGCGTTGTGAAATAATCCAGCTCTTCCAGAGCCAGCTTCACATTGGCGTCTTCTGGATGGCCTTCGATATCGGCATAAAACTGGGTTGCCGCGAATGATCCGCCGACCATGTAGCTTTCCAGTTTGACCATATTGACGCCGTTGGTCGCAAATCCGCCCATCGCTTTATAAAGGGCTGCCGGGATGTTGCGGACGCGAAACACGAATGTTGTCATCATCTTACCGCCGCTACGATTGCAATCGGGCTTGCGCGACATCACCAGAAAGCGGGTGGTGTTGTTGGCGTGATCCTCGATATGCCGCGCCAAAACGTCGAGGCCGTAAATCTCGCCCGCGAGTTCGCTGGCAAGGGCTGCCTGGGACGGCTCCCCTAGTTCGGCGATATGTTTGGCCGATCCGGCGGTGTCGGCCCCGGTGACGGATTTGATTTGGTGTTGTTTCAGAAAATTCCGGCATTGGCCCAGCAGCACGGTGTGGCTGGTTGCGGATTTTACGTCTGCCAATTTGGTTCCGGGCACGGCCAGCAGGTTGATATGAACCCGGACGAAAGATTCGCCAATGATATGCAGGCCTGATTCTGGCAGCAGGTGGTGGATGTCGGCCACCCGCCCATAGGTCGAGTTTTCAATCGGCAGCATCGCCAGATCGGTGTCGCCATCGCGCAGGGCGTCCATCGCGTCCTCAAATGTTGCGCAAGGCACCGCTTCGTGATCTGGCATGGCTTCGTGGCAGGCCTGATGGGAATAGGCGCCCGGCTCTCCCTGAAACGAGATTTTCCTGATCTCTGCGGTCATTTTCGCGTCCTGTGCATTTTGGTCGTTTGGTCGCGCTATCTACACCTTGCAACCAACAAGGGGAAGCGTTTAGAAAGGCGCAGATTTTTGGACCGGCGGAGTCTCTCCGCCCTCTAAGGTAGGAAAGCCATGTTCGATACCATGACGATCACCAAGGTCGGCGGCGCTCTTTGCGGTGCATTGCTGGTCTTCCTTCTTCTCAACTGGGTGGCTGAGGGTATTTACTCAACCGAAAACGGGGGGCATGGCGACGGCGCCGAAGCCGCGTATTACATCGAAACCGATGAGGATGACGCCCACGCCGATGGCGATGCGGAACCTGAAACCGTCGACATGGTGGCGCTGGTTGCCGCAGCTGATATTGAAAAGGGCGAGAAAGTCTTTTCTAAATGCAAAGCCTGCCACAAGCTGGACGAAGGTGTGCACGGCACAGGACCATCACTGTTTGCGATTGTTGACCGCGATGTCGCGGCCATTGACGGTTTCAGCTATTCCAGCGGCATGGCAGCCCTAGAAGGCAGTTGGACAATCGACCTGCTGAACGCTTTTCTGACCAAGCCCAAAGACGTGGTCGCCGGCACAAAGATGAGCTTTGCCGGCCTGAAAAAAGACAGCGACCGGGCCAACCTGATCGCCTATCTGCAAACCACGAAATAGATTTCTGACAGATTGTCGGAATTTGGGCCGCCCGGGCTTCGGGCGGCCCTTTTTGTTTGAAAACGCGCCCATTCACATAATCGCGTCTTGCATGTTAGCGGTGGCAGAATTTACCCTGTCAGTGGCAAGTTCAGGCAAAGCCAAAGCAGACCTGTAACGGAAGGACACCAAATGCGCGCCGATAAAAACAGGGTTATCGCCTTAAGCCGGGACACCGGGCTGCATTTCATGTGGCGCATTGGCCTTTTGACAGGTCTGACCGCATTTGCCCTGCTGTTACTATCGTTTTGTGTTCAGGCGGAAGAAAAAATCATCAAGTCGCACGGCATCTCGACCTTTGGAGAGTTGAAATACGGGCCCGACTTCAAGCATTTGGATTACGTCAACCCAGACGCGCCCAAAGGAGGTGAGTTTTCGACCTGGGGGTTTGGCACATTTGACAGTATGACGCCTTACATCCTGAAAGGCCAGGCAGCGCAGTTGTCGTCGATCTTTTTTGAATCGTTGATGACCGGCACGGCGGATGAACCGGATTCGATGTATGGATTGCTGGCCGAAAGCATTGAATACCCGGAAGACCGGCAATGGGCGATTTTCAACATCCGCCCCGAGGCGCGGTTTTCCGATGGCACGCCGGTGACAGCCGAAGACGTGGTTTTTTCCTTCAACATCCTTGTTGAGAAGGGCCGCCCGGCCTTCAAGGTCACCTTAAGTGATTTTGAAAGTGTTGAGGCACTGTCCCCCCTACAAGTCATATTCACCTTCAACCCCGGCGCCAATACCCGCGAATTGCCGATGACCGCCGCTGGCCTGCCGATCTTTTCCAAAGCCTATTATGCCGACCGCGATTTTGCAGAAAGTACGCTGACGCCACCGTTGGGATCCGGGAGATACCTGCTTGAAAGTGTCGTGCCGGGTGCCACAGTCGCTTACCGGCGGCGCGATAATTACTGGGGCGCACATCTGCCGATCAATGTCGGGCGTGACAATTTCAATGTCATCAAGATCGAATATTACACAGATTACACCGCTGCCTTTGAGGGGTTCAAAGGCGGGTCTTACAATTTTCGGGAGGAGTATTCCTCAAAAGTCTGGGGCACGTCCTATGATTTCCCCGCCCTGACCGATGGCTATGTCAAAAAAGAACAGATTGCCGATGGCAACCCGTCCGGCACCCAAGGCTTCTGGTTCAACATGCGCCGCGACAAATTCAAGGACGCGCGCGTGCGTCAGGCCCTTGGCATGGCGTTCAATTTTGAATGGTCAAATGAAGCGCTTTTTTACGGGATCTATGCCCGCACCGACAGTTTCTGGGAGAACTCCTACCTTCAGGCAGAAGGGCGGCCAAGCGAGGCCGAACTCGCCCTGCTGGACCCCTTGCGCGCACATCTGCCCGACAGCGTGTTTACCGAGCCGCCCTTCACCCCGGTCGTGTCCAAGCCGACAAAGCTTGACCGCAAGATCATCCGCGAGGCCGGCAAATTGCTGGATGATGCCGGTTGGAAAGTTGTCAACGGCGTGCGCCAGAACGCCAATGGCGAGACCCTGACGGTTGAAATGCTGAACGACAGCGCGTCGTTTGAGCGGATCATGAACCCCTATGTCGAAAGCCTGAAACGCCTTGGCGTGGTTGCCAGCCTCAACAATGTTGACAATGCACAACAGACCGAACGCGAGAAGAATTTTGATTTTGATATCGTAACCCGCCGCTACGTGATGTCGCTGACGCCAGGGATTGAACTTCGCGGGATGTTCTCCTCTAAAACCGCGATGTTGCAGGGCACCAGCAATATCACAGGCCTGGCCAATCCCGCGATTGATGCGCTGCTTGAGCATATCGAACAAGCCAAAACCCGGCAGTCGCTGAACGTTGCCGTTAAGGCGCTGGACCGGGCTTTGCGCAGCCTCCACATCTGGGTGCCGCAATGGCACAACGCCTTTCACAACATCGCCTATCTCGATGTTTTTGGCCGCCCCGAAACCTTGCCGCCCTTTTCTATGGGCGAAATTGATTTCTGGTGGTATGACCAGGCCAAAGCAGACCGGCTGAAAGCGGCCGGCGCACTTTAACAAGGGGCAAACCCCGGGCATGGGCGCATATATCATCCGGCGGATTTTGTTGATGATCCCGACTCTGTTGGGGATCATGATCGTCAACTTTGCGCTGGTGCAGTTTGTCCCCGGCGGACCAATCGAACAAATCCTTAGCCAGTTGGACGAACAGACCGGCGCGACCGACCGCATCGCAGGCGGCGGTGGCGGCGAGGTCGGCACCCGCAGCGCCCAATCCGAATACCAAGGCGCCAAAGGCCTGCCGGAAGAGTTCATCAAAGACCTTGAGCGGCAGTTTGGCTTTGACAAGCCCCCGCTTGAACGGTTCTTGCTAATGATGGGTAATTATCTGCGCTTTGATTTCGGCGAAAGTTATTTCCGGTCGATCAGTGTGGTGGACCTGGTGCTGGAAAAAATGCCTGTTTCCATCACGTTAGGTCTGTGGACGACCCTGCTGGCCTACATGATTTCCATCCCGATGGGCATTCGCAAGGCGGTCACCGACGGGTCGCGCTTTGACACCTGGACATCCGCCGTCATCATCATGGCTTATGCCATCCCCGGCTTTTTGTTCGCGATCCTGCTGCTGGTGGTGTTTGCTGGCGGCTCGTACCTGAAATGGTTCCCGTTGCGTGGGCTATATTCCGAAAACTTCAGCGAGCTTAGCTATTTCGGCCAGCTCAAAGATTACCTCTGGCACATCATTCTGCCCGTCACCGCCAACACCATTGCCGCTTTTGCGACGCTGACGCTGTTGACCAAAAACTCCTTCCTTGACGAGATCAAGAAGCAATATGTGATGACGGCCCGGGCCAAAGGATTGACCGAACGCGGCGTGTTTTACGGCCATGTGTTCCGCAACGCGATGCTGATCATTATCGCCGGATTTCCGGCCGCCTTCATCTCGATCTTTTTCGCGGGCTCACTGGTTATCGAAATCGTGTTCTCACTGGACGGGCTTGGCCGTCTGGGGTTTGAAGCCGCAGTCAACCGCGACTATCCAGTGTTATTTGGCACGCTTTATGTGTTTGGTATTCTTGGCCTTTTCATCAACCTTCTGTCTGACCTCACCTATGTCTGGGTCGATCCGCGCATTGACTTTGAAAGCCGCGAAACATGAGGGTTTTTCGCCAGGGATCCCTCAGCGAACGGCGCTGGATCAATTTTCGCGCCAACCGCCGCGCCTTCTGGTCGCTGTGGGTTTTTGCGGCCCTGTTCTTCACCTGCCTGTTTGCGGAACTTGTCGCCAATGACAAACCGCTGCTGGTGTCCTATCGCGGGGCGCTGCATGTACCTGCGCTGAAGTTTTACCCCGAAACAGCCTTCGGCGGAGAGTTTGAGACCGAGGCCGAATACCCCGCCCCCGAGGTCCAGTGCCTAATCATCACCGGCGGGCTTGAGGCCTGTTTTGATGACCCCGAGGCGATGACCATTGACGCCAAAGACGGCCAGATCGACGGTGAACAAATCGACAAGGGCTGGATAATCTGGGCACCTGTGCCCTATTCGTTCAACACCATCAATTACGATGTGCAACCGGCCCCCGGGCCACCTGACGCCAATCACTGGCTTGGCACCGATGACCAGACCCGCGACGTGCTGGCGCGCATCATTTATGGCTTTCGCATCTCCACCGTGTTTGCGTTTTTCGTGGTTGTCGTCTCGTCAGCCATCGGGATCGCCGCCGGGGCCTCAATGGGGTATTTCGGTGGCTGGGTCGATCTGGTTTTCCAGCGGATCGTTGAAATCTGGGGCAATATCCCGTCGCTTTATATCATCATCATCCTGTCAGCGATGTTCACGATGACCTTTCAGCTGCTGGCTTTCCTGATCGCCTTGTTCAGTTGGACGGCCCTTGTCGGCGTTGTCCGGGCTGAGTTTCTGCGCGCGCGCAATTTTGAATACACCCGCGCCGCCCGCGCCTTGGGGGTTGGGGATTGGAAAATCATGTTCCGCCATCTGCTGCCAAACGCGATGGTGGCGACGCTGACGATGATGCCATTTCTGATCACCGGCTCGATCGGCACCCTCGCATCGCTTGATTTTCTGGGCTTCGGGCTGCCCGCCTCCTATCCGTCGCTGGGGGAATTGGCGTTACAGGCCAAACAGAACCTGCAAGCGCCCTGGCTGGCCTTTGCTGCCTTCACCACCTTTGCGGTCATGCTGTCGCTGCTGGTGTTCATCTTTGAAGGGGTGCGCGATGCGTTTGACCCCAGAAAGACCTTCAGATGAGCACGGCAACCGGCGAAACCATCCTGACGGTAAAAGACCTGTCCATAGCTTTTGGCGACAATGCGCCTGCAGTCAAAGGCGTCAGCTTTGACATCAAGGCGGGCGAAACCCTGGCGCTGGTTGGGGAAAGTGGCTCCGGCAAATCGGTGACGGCTCTTTCGACGGTGAAACTGCTGCCGGATAGTGCGCGGATTTCAGGCTCTGCGATTTATCGAGGCACCCAGATGATTGAGGCTGACGCCAAGACCCTGCGTCAGGTGCGCGGCAATGATATCAGCTTCATTTTTCAGGAGCCGATGACCTCACTTAACCCGTTGCATACGCTGGAAAAACAGATCGGCGAAAGCATCGCCCTGCATTCTGGGTTAACCGGGGCGGCAGCGCGGGCGCGGATCGTTGACTTGCTGAACAAGGTTGGTATCCGCGACCCGGAAAGTCGTTTGCGCAACTATCCGCACCAGTTTTCCGGCGGCCAACGCCAGCGGATCATGATCGCGATGGCGCTGGCCAATGGCCCGGATCTGCTGATCGCGGATGAGCCGACAACTGCCGTTGATGTCACCATTCAGGCGCAAATTCTGGATTTGCTGGCCGATCTGCAAAAATCCGAGGGCATGGGCCTGTTATTCATCACCCATGATCTGGCGATTGTACGCAAGATCGCCGACCGCGTTTGCGTCATGCAAGGCGGTCTAATCGTTGAGGCGGGCAATACCCGCGATATTTTTGCAGCACCCAAGCATCCCTATACCCAAAAGCTGCTGGCGGCTGAACAAAGTGGCCGCCCTGACCCGGTGCCTGCCGGATCCGGTGACATTCTGCGCACCGAAAACCTGCGCGTCTGGTTCCCGATCAAGCGCGGCATCATGCGAAAGACCGTTGGCCATATCAAAGCCGTTAACGATGCCAGCTTTGACATCCGCGAAAGCGAAACCGTGGGCATTGTCGGCGAAAGCGGGTCTGGCAAGACGACCTTAGCGCTTGGCGTGATGCGATTGCTGTCGTCCAAAGGCAAAATCGCGTTTTTGGGGCGTGATGTGCAGGGGCTGAAAAGCCGACAGTTGCAGCCGTTGCGCAAAGATATCCAGATGGTGTTTCAGGATCCCTACGGTTCACTGTCACCGCGTCTGACGATTGAACAGATCGTGGCCGAGGGCCTTGGCGTGCACGGGTTGGAACCGGGCCAGGACGCGCGCAAGCTGGTGGCCGATATCCTGACCGAAGTTGGCCTGCATCCGGACATGTTGAACCGCTATCCGCATGAGTTTTCCGGCGGGCAGCGCCAGCGCATCGCCATTGCCCGGGCGATGATCCTGCGCCCCAAACTCGTGGTGCTGGATGAGCCGACCTCGGCCCTTGACATGACCGTGCAGGTGCAGATCGTCGATTTGTTGCGCAACCTTCAGAAGAAACACAAGCTGGCCTATCTGTTCATCAGCCACGACCTGAAAGTCGTGCGCGCCCTTAGCCACAAAGTTCTGGTTATGAAACAAGGGGATATCGTTGAGCAGGGCGTTGGGGATCAGATTTTTGACCATCCGCGCACCGACTATACCAAGGCCCTGATGGCCGCTGCGTTTGAACTACACAGCACGACAGCGATTGCGGATTAACCGTCGTAGGGCACCCGGTCGCCAAGGTAATTCAAACGCGCGCGCGCGGCTGCGACGCGGGATTTATCAAGCTCTGCAATCAGGATTTCTTCGCGATTGCCCGCAACTGCGTCTTCCTTGCCTTCAGGGCCGATGATGCGGCTGCCACCTAAATATGTCATGTCGCCTTCCTTCCCCGCCCAGTTGGCATAGGCCAGAAAGACGCCGTTTTCCCAGGCGCGGGTCGGCACGAGTTTTTCGACCACGAACGACCATTCCGCACCAAGGGCGGTGGGCACGATTATAAACTCCGCCCCTTGCAGGGCGGCCTGGCGCGCGGCCTCGGGAAACTCGATGTCGTAACAGATCAGCAACGCGATCTTCCAACCGGCGTAGTCAAACACCGAAATCGCGTGATCGGCGGTGAAATATGTCGGCTCATACCCTTTGGGGAGGTGATTTTTACGGTGATGGCCGATCAATTCGCCTGCCGCTGACACGAAACCAGCAGCGTTATAAAGGGAGCCCGCGTTCACCTCGGGATAGGTGTAGGTTATGGCGATATTGTGAAGTTGGGCAACCTCACCAACGCGTTCGGCATATTCGCCATCAATTGGCTGGGCGCGGTCGCGCATCTTATCCCCGGCAAGGTAGCCGGATAGGTAAAGCTCCAGGCAAATCAACAGGTTACATCCGTTGCCTGCGGCCCGGTCAGCGGCCATGTCAAGCCAGTTGAGTTTTGCAGCAGGGGTTTGTTCCCGTGCTGAGCTTTGGAAAATCGAAACGGATAGCCTGTTCATGCGCCACCATAAAAAGGCGCATGAATCAAAGTCAATTTCAATTCACCGAAATCGTGAATTCTTATCAGATCGCCAGCGAATGCCCGGCTGCATCCATGCTGTAGGCGTCAAACTCATGCGCGATCATCCGGGTCAAGCTTTGACCGGCCTCGGTGATTTCAAGCTGGGTGTCTGACAGGGTGACGAAAGGCGCATATTTGGTCTGAACACGCAGCATTTCGGACCGAAGGTCGGCTGGAACGGTCTCAAGCTCAGCCTCGATCTTTGCCAGATCGACCTTGAAATTGCACATCAGCTCTTCGATCACCCGTCCCCGCAGCCGATCAAGCGGCGTGAATGCGTGGCCACGGGCTGACGCAAACCGGCCTTCGCGGATCTGCGCCAGATAGGACGCGGTCGCACTTGCATTTTGCACATAGCCTTCGCGAAACTTGGAAATCGCCGAAGCCCCAAGCCCGATCAGGGTTTCAAACGTATCGTCGGTATAGCCCTGAAAATTGCGGCGCAGATGGCCGGTTTCCTGGGCTTTGTGGAGGCTGTCGCCGGGTTTGGCGAAATGGTCTATGCCGATGGCTTTGTAACCCGCATCCAAGAAAAGCTCCCGCGCGGCTCTGTATAGGTCCAGCCGCTGGACTGACGATGGCAGATGCTCTTCCGGGATCATGGTCTGGCGTTTTGCCATCCAGGGCACATGCGCATAGCCAAAAAGGGCGACGCGATCAGGTGACAGGCTTAGCAGTTTTTGCGTTGTGTCGGTGATGCTGGCGACGTCCTGAAACGGCAGGCCAAACAGGATATCCGTGTTCAGGCTGTGAATGCCGCGCTGGCGCAGTTTTTGTGACACTTCCTGAGTGATTTCAAAACTTTGCAACCGCCCAATGGTTTCCTGAATTTTCGGGTCGAAATCCTGGATGCCGATGCTGGCGCGGTTCATCCCGGCTGCAGCCAATGCGTCCAAGCGGTCGTCATCAACTTCGTTGGGGTCGATTTCGACCGAAAACTCGAATTCGTCGCTGAACGGGATGGCGCCCGAGATGACGTTGGCGAGTGATTCGATCTGTTCGGGGTCCAGAAGTGTCGGTGTCCCCCCGCCCCAGTGCAAGCGACCCAAGGTCACATCGGGAGGCAGTGTCGCAGCCACTTTGCGAATTTCATCATGCAAAGTCCCAAGGTAGGAGCGCACAGGATCCCCCGTCCGAACCCCTTGGGTGCGACAGGCACAGAACCAGCAAAGCCTTCGACAGAAGGGAATATGGACATAAAGCGAGATTGAACTGCCCGCTGGAACCGCCTTGATCCAGTCTTCAAACTGGCGTTCCTGCACCCCGGTTGAGAAGTGTGGCGCGGTTGGATAGCTGGTATACCTTGGCACCTTGGCGTTGAATAATCCAAGGCGGGTGAGTTGCGTCTGCTGTATCATTCGCATACGAAATAGGGTGTGAATAAAGATTACCTTGATCAAGATCAAATTAGGGACGTGGAATGAGTGTCCAACCAGTAATATTTGCAAAATCTGAATGTGGCGACTGCCCTATTCGCCATCGCGCCGTCTGCTCGCGCTGTGAGCCGGACGAACTGGACACGCTGGAAAACATGAAATCCTACAAAACTTATGAGGCAGGCCAGACCATTGTGTGGGCCGGTGATCAGATCCAGTTTTTAGGCTCGGTCGTGCAAGGCGTTGCCGCTTTGACCCAGACAATGGAAGACGGGCGTCGCCAGATGGTTGGCTTGTTGCTGCCCAGCGATTTTGTCGGCCGTCCAGGGCGGGAAGTTGCACCTTATGATGTTGTTGCCGCAACTGAAGTGACCCTCTGCCGGTTTCAGCGCAGCGCGTTTGAAAAACTGATTGCGACCACTCCAAGCGTTGCCCAGCGCCTGCTTGAAATGACTTTGGATGAACTTGATGCCGCCCGCGAATGGATGCTGCTGCTGGGCCGTAAGACCGCGCGTGAAAAAATCGCCAGCCTGCTGGCCATCATCGCCCGGCGCGATACCAGCCTTCGGTTGAAGAAAGTTGCAGGCCGGGTGCAGTTTGACCTGCCCCTGTCACGCGAAGCGATGGCCGATTATCTGGGGCTGACGCTTGAAACGGTCAGCCGCCAAATGTCGGCCCTGAAGCGTGAGGGGATCATTGAACTTGAGGGCAAGCGCCACATCAATATCCCGGACTATGCCAATTTGCTGAATGAAACAGGTGATGACACCGATGGCGGCCTGATCTTCTAACCGCCAGCAGCATATGGTTTCCAGATCGCTTAATGCGCCATCAGGACCGGAACGGTCACATCTTCCAGCATATCGCGCGTCGCGCCCCCCAGAATGGATTCGCGGAAGCGCGAATGGCCATAGGCCCCCATCACAATCATATCGGCACCAAAATCAATTGCGTGCCGTTCGATCACTTCGGCAACCCGTGGCACGGTGCGCGCCAGAACCGAAACCGTGACGTTGGCACCGTGGCGGGCCAGCATCGTTGACAATTCATACCCAGGATCGGCCTGGCTTTCGTCATGGCGCGATGGGTCGATGATGGCAATATCAACCGCCTCAGCTGCGCGGATGTAAGGCAAGGCCGCCTTGATCGCGGCCATTGCTTCGGCGCTGCCGTTCCAAGCGATGACGACCCGTTTGCCGGGCGGTGTTTTGATCTTGGCCGGGCAGACAAGAACCGGCGCATGGCCTTCAAACATCGCTGCCTCAAGGACCGACGCGGCCTCTTCCCCGGCACCACCGCCATAAGGTTGCGGCAGCACGACAAGATCGTTGTAGCGCGCAGCACCGCCAACCACATAAGACAGCCCGTTGATCTGCGCCACCATCGCCTGGCTGGACCAGTTGATGTCATATCCGTTCAAAATGGCCTTGGCGCTTTTCTCATTCTTCTTCGCTTCATCGCGTGCAACTTCGATGTTTTCGGTCATGATCGCAGGCGTTGCACCGGCGTAGTAAAGGCCCGGCTGAATGCGATCAATTCCTAGGCACAGGACGTTCAGATGCCCGTCATTGGCCTTGACCATATCTATCGCCAAATCCATCGCAGCGCGGCTTTCTTCGCGATCATCCCATACCGTCAAAACTGATTTATAAGCCATTACGCATCTCCTTGATGTGGTTGCCGGAAGCTAACGGCCATTTTGAAGCAGCCGCATTGATTTGGATCAACGGCGTTTTTATTGGCCCGAGACAATTTGTTGCCCTTGAAATTCGTTGAATTTGACATGGATCAATGAATTTGCCCCCCCATAGCGGCAGTTGAGCCATACGAATGGGATAAAACCGTGCCGAATCCTGCTGCGCGCGGACCAAACGAAGGGACACTCGATGCTCAACTATCTAAAATTGATTGTGTTGGCGATCATCACGCTGCTTGCAGCGCTGGTTGCCAATAATGCACATGACCTTGCTTACCAGATTCACGCGATCATTATCGTGCTGGTTGCTGGTGGTCTGTTCATTTATACGCTGCGCCACACCAATGACCCGCCAAAGCCGCCTGAAACCGGCTATATGGACGGGGTTATCCGGGCTGGTGTCATCGCAACTGCATTTTGGGGACTGGCCGGTTTTCTGGTTGGCACCTATATCGCATTTCAGCTGGCTTTTCCGGTATTGAACCTTGATCTGCCCTGGACCACTTTTGGTCGCCTGCGCCCACTGCACACTTCTGCGGTGATTTTTGCCTTTGGCGGCAACGCATTGATCCTGAGCTCGTTTTACATTTCGCAGCGCACCTGTGCGACGCGACTTTGGGGTGGCAACCTGGCCTGGTTCGTTTTCTGGGGCTATCAGTTGTTCATCGTCCTGGCCGCCACAGGCTATTTGCTGGGGGTCACGCAGTCCAAAGAATACGCAGAGCCGGAGTGGTATGTTGACCTGTGGCTGACCGTCGTTTGGGTCGCCTTCCTGCTGGTGTTCATGGGCACACTGATGAAACGAAAAGAGCCGCATATCTATGTGGCCAACTGGTTCCTTCTTTCGTTCATCGTCACCATTGCAATGCTGCATCTGGTCAATAACATCTCGATCCCGGTGTCGCTGTTCGGCTCCAAGTCGGTACAGGTCTTCGCGGGTGTTCAGGATGCCCTGACCCAGTGGTGGTACGGCCACAACGCAGTTGGCTTCTTCCTGACGGCGGGCTTTTTGGGTATGATGTACTACTTTGTGCCGAAACAGGCCGGACGCCCGATTTACAGCTACAAACTGTCGATCATCCACTTCTGGGCCCTGATCTTCCTTTATATCTGGGCAGGTCCGCACCACTTGCATTACACCGCTCTGCCTGACTGGGCACAGGTGCTTGGCATGGTGTTCTCGATCATCCTGTGGATGCCGTCCTGGGGTGGCATGATCAACGGTCTGATGACGCTTTCGGGCGCCTGGGACAAACTCAGGACCGATCCGATCCTTCGGATGATGGTTGTGTCTATCGGGTTTTATGGCATGTCGACCTTTGAAGGTCCGATGATGTCGATCCGTGCGGTCAACTCACTGTCGCACTATACTGACTGGACCATCGGTCACGTTCATTCCGGCGCACTTGGCTGGAACGGCATGATCACCTTTGGCGCGCTTTACTTCCTGGTCCCACGTCTGTGGAACCGTGAGCGGCTTTACAGCCTCAGCATGGTTTCCTGGCACTTCTGGCTGGCCACGATCGGTATCGTTCTTTACGCAAGTTCGATGTGGGTCACCGGCATCATGGAAGGCCTGATGTGGCGTGAAGTTGACGCGCAGGGCTTCCTTGTGAACTCGTTCGCTGACACCGTTGGCGCCAAGTTCCCGATGTATGTTGTGCGTGGTCTGGGCGGGGTTATGTACCTCACCGGTGCCATCATCATGTGCGTCAACCTTTGGAAAACTGTAACCAGCTCGCCGGTGAAAACCGGCGACGCTGCCGCAGTTCCGGCTGAGTGAGAGGGACAAGAACAATGTCAATACTGTCCAAACATAAGATCATCGAAACCAATGCCACATTGCTGCTGGTCCTGAGCCTTCTGGTTGTCACCATTGGTGGCATTGTGGAACTGGTGCCGCTTTTCTTCATGGAAAGCACCATTGAAAAGGTGAAAGGGGTTCGCCCCTACACCCCCTTGGAAATGGCCGGGCGTAACATCTACATCCGCGAGGGTTGCTATACTTGCCACAGCCAAATGATCCGCCCACTTCGGGACGAGGTTGAGCGGTATGGCCCCTACTCGCTGGCGGCGGAGTCGATGTATGACCATCCGTTCCAGTGGGGCTCCAAGCGCACCGGGCCTGATCTGGCCCGCGTTGGTGGCCGCTATTCTGATGAATGGCACAAAAACCACCTGACGGACCCGCGCTCGGTTGTGCCGGAAAGCGTGATGCCGACTTATGGCTTCATGTCCCGCGCGGTTCTTGACGGCAAATACATCGCTGACGTGCTGAAAACCAACGCCTTTGTCGGCGTACCATACACCGAAGAGATGATTGCCGAAGCGCAGGCCGACTTCCTGGCCCAGGCGGACCCTGACAGCGATTACGACGGTCTTGAAGCCAGATATGGCGAAGAGGTCTTCGGAAACGTCGTCAATGTGCGCAACTTCGACGGCCAGCCTGAGTTGACCGAAATGGATGCGCTGATCGCTTATCTGCAAGTGCTGGGAACAATGGTGGATTTCTCTACCTTTGAACCCGCTGCAAGTCGATAGGAGGGGATCTGATGGAAACCTATTCAATCCTCAGAGAGTTCGCCGATAGTTGGGCGCTTCTTGCGATGTTCCTGTTCTTCCTTGGCGTCGTTCTTTTCACCTTCCGACCGGGAAGCAAGGCGGTACATGAAGACGCCGCCAACATTCCCCTGCGCAACGGTGATCACCTTGAAGCGGACGCCCTGGCAGGCAAATCAGCCAAAGTTCAACCCGAAAAGGAGGCCCGGACATGAGCAATCAGGAACCAAACAACCACGATCGCCCAACCACAGGCCATGTCTGGGACGGGATCGAAGAATTCGACAACCCTTTGCCCCGTTGGTGGCTGTGGACCTTTTATGCAACCATCGTCTGGGGGATCGCCTTTACTGTGGCATACCCGGCATGGCCTTTGCTGAACGGCACGGCGACCCCGGGCCTGCTGGGCTATTCTTCGCGGGCTGACGTGGCCGCCGACATCCAGAAATTCAAGGATGCCAACAGCGCGGTTGACGGCAAGATGGCCTCGGTCGAATTGTCGGAAATCGCGGGTGACGCCGATCTGATGAACTATGCCCGTAATGGTGGTGGTGCTGTCTTTAAGACCTGGTGCGCACAATGCCACGGTGCAGGTGCAGGTGGGTTCGCAGGCTATCCCAACCTTCTGGACAATGACTGGCTGTGGGGCGGATCAATCGAAGAGATCCACACCACGATCAGCCACGGTATCCGCGAAGCCGCAGACGACGACACCCGTTATTCCGAAATGCCGAAGTTTGGCGAAATCCTGGAAGAAGCGGAAATTGGTCAGTTGGTGCAATATGTTCTGGCCCTGTCCGGCCAAGAGCATGATGCCTCCGCAGCCACCGATGGTCAGGTGTTGTTCGTCGACAATTGCGAAAGCTGCCATGCCGTCGACGGCACCGGTGATCGTGAGCAAGGTGCGCCGAACTTGACCGACGCGATCTGGCTTTATGGGGGCGATGCAGCAACGCTGACAGCAACCATCACCAACGCCCGCTTCGGTGTGATGCCCGCCTGGGCTGGTCGTCTTAGCGAAAGCCAAATCCGGCAGGTTGCCACCTATGTTCACCAACTTGGTGGCGGTGAATAACCAAACTTGAAATTTCTTCGGGCGCTCCCTCTTGCGTCTGGAGGATACGGCACCGGATCCCCTGTCCTGTTCACACTTTCGGGGAACCGGTGCCACCTAAGACCAAGCTGGTCTTACCCTTCCCTCCTCCAAAAATCCTTCAGCCCTATTAGTCTTTGCCGCAAATTGCCCGGCTATATCCAAAATATGGCCGAAATCACCTGCGATTCTAACCGGCAATCAAATCCGAATGGATTGAGTGATATGACAGGTGAAGGTTGGCAGCGGCTTTATCGCCGGCGGCTGGACCGCATCGACGGGCAGCGCCGATTCTCTTGCTGCCTGGGTGGCAAATTTTATCGACCACCAGTTGCTGGCGCATATGAACAATATGGACCAGTATAAGGACATGCCGGCAGGTTCGGGCCATCCATGCGACACCTATCACGATGAATACTGGATTTCCTATGACGAGGCTGGCGCACGCGGCCTGCTGTAATCACAGCAAGCTGAACCGCCGCGCCAAGCGAATGCCTGAAATCATACAAAACCATCCTGACCGGCCTGGTTTTGGGCTGGCTTTACTGCGACCAGACCGCGCAACGCCTGAGTGTCGCATTTAAACAATCTTGATCTGGG
>CAYXXQ010000004.1:7246-42818 GCA_964469075.1 uncultured Rhodobacter sp. | reverse complement strand
ACAGGTCGAGCATGATTACAGCGTCGGTGCGCAAATCGCTGAATCCGATCTGGCCGCTTTGGCCGGGGCTGGTTTCAAGACAGTGATCGACAACCGTCCCGATGCTGAGATTGAAACCGGATTGCACGCGCAGTTCATGGAGGCCGAGGCCAAACGTCTGGGGTTGAGTTTCGTCTATAACCCGATCTCGACGCAAGGCATGACGATGCAGAATTTGCAGGATCAGGCCCAGGCGATTGCCAACGCGGGCGGTCCGGTTTTCGCCTATTGCCGATCCGGCATGCGATCGACCGTCTGCTGGTCGCTGTTGAACGCCCAGCGCCTGTCGGTCGATGAAATCATCGCCTCGGCCGCCGGTGCTGGTTATGCGCTGGACAACCTGCGCCCGCAGATCGAGGCGATGGCGCAAGCCTCCTGACATCCCCACGCGGGCCGCATGGCCGGGCAACCGCTCGGCCATGCGCCCCGGCCCCCAACGCACAAACCCTGCCCTATCGTCAAACCCCGCATCCCGTGGGAAAGCTGCTGCTATGCTGAAACGCTATTTTCCGATCCTTGACTGGTCGCGCACCTATAATTCCGAGACGCTGACCAGCGATCTGATCGCCGCTGTCATCGTCACCATCATGCTGATCCCGCAATCGCTGGCCTATGCCCTGCTGGCCGGACTGCCGCCCGAGGTTGGGCTTTACGCCTCAATCGCGCCTTTGGTGATCTATGCGGTCTTTGGCACCTCGCGCACGCTGGCGGTCGGGCCAGTTGCGGTCGCGTCCTTGATGACGGCGGCGGCGGTCGGGCAATTGGCGGCGCAGGGCACCCCGGAATATCTGGGGGCGGCGATTGCGCTGGCGTTTCTGTCGGGCCTGATGCTGACGGTCATGGGGCTGTTCCGGCTGGGGTTTCTGGCCAACTTCCTCAGCCATCCGGTGATTGCCGGCTTTATCACCGCCTCGGCCATCATCATCGCGGCCGGGCAGTTCAAAAACCTGACGGGCGTGCCGGTCAGCGGCCATAACCTGATTGAGCTTGGGCATAGTTTCTTTGGCCATTTGGATCAGTTCAACCTGATCACCAGCCTGATCGGGCTTGGCACCATCGTCTTTCTGTATTGGGCGCGCAAACAGGTCAAACCGCTGCTAAAGGCCCGCGGGTTCAGCACCAAGCTGGCCGATACCGGCGCGAAACTGGCGCCGATCCTGTCGATTGCGGTGACAACCTCGCTGGTGTTCGCGCTTGGGCTGGACGGCCAAGGTGTGTCCATTGTCGGCGAAATCCCCAACGTTCTGCCCAGCATCGCCTTGCCAGCCTTTGACCCGGCGCTGTGGATGGAAATCGCCACGCCGGCACTGCTGATTTCCATCGTCGGCTATGTCGAAACCGTGTCGGTGGCGCAAACCCTGGCCGCCAAACGCCGCCAGCGGATCGACCCGGATCAGGAACTGATCGGCCTTGGCACTGCCAATATCGGCTCGGCTTTATCAGGCGGATTTCCGGTGACGGGTGGGTTTTCCCGCTCCGTCGTGAATTTCGAGGCGGGTGCGCAGACCCCGGCGGCAGGGGCTTTCACCGCCGTTGGCATTGCGCTGGCCACGGTGTTTCTGACGCCGCTGTTGTTCTTTTTGCCCAAGGCGACGCTGGGCGCGACGATCTTTGTCGCCGTGCTGTCGCTGGTCGATACCAGCGCGATCCGCACGACCTGGCGCTATTCCAAAGCCGATTTCGCGGCGATGGCGGCCACCATCCTGCTGACGCTGGTGCAAGGCGTTGAAACCGGCATCATGGCCGGGGTGGCGCTGTCGATCTTCTTGCACCTGCAACGCACCTCCAAGCCGCATTTCGCAGTCGTTGGCCGGGTGCCGGGCACCCAGCATTTCCGCAATGTCCTGCGTCATCAGGTCGAAACCGACCCCGAAACCCTGTCGATCCGCATCGACGAAAGCCTGTATTTCCCGAACGCGCGTTTCCTTGAGGACACGATCAACGGTGCTTTGGCCGCTGATCCGGCGATCCGCAACGTGGTTTTGATGTGCCCGGCGGTCAATTTCATCGACACGTCGGCGCTGGAAAGCCTTGAGGCGCTGAACAGTCGTCTGGCGGATGGCAACGTGAAAATGCACCTGTCCGAGGTCAAAGGCCCGGTGATGGATCGTCTGAAACGCAGCCATTTTCTGAGTGAGTTGAGCGGTAATATCTACCTCAGCCAGAACGACGCGTTTCAGGATTTGGCGGCCAAACGCTAGAGCGTTTTGCGTTTGATGTGAATCTCAAATCACCCCAATTTCGGGTGACTTGAGATGAAACTGCATCAGATAAAACGCAAAACGCTTTAGTAACGCTGACCCTCGGCGGCCAGCAAATCGGTGAAACAGGCGTTGATCCGGCGCAAGGGGCGCAGACGCGATTCCGTCAGATGCGCGTAGCTAAGGGAACGGCGCAAAACGCTGGCCAGCCCGCGCGGGCTGGCGGCGAACGCCGCGTCGCTGATCAGCAGTTGCGTCGGTGTGCCGATCGAGGCCAGGCGTCGATAACCGCCCAACGCCCGCAACCCTGCCCGCATGCAGGAGGGCTGGGTTTGGCCGCAATTCTGCTGGCAAAGCTGGCGTAAAGGCTGGCCAAGGTCAGTCAGCATCAGCCAGCTTTCCAAGTCCGGCACCGCCACCGGCGCGCGCAAAAGCAGGCGTTGGCCATCACCGGGATGTAGGCTGGCAAGGGCCGCGTTCAGCGCCGCCGCGCGATCACCGGCCTTTTGCCATTCCCGCCAGATCAGGTAGCGGGTCGCGATCGGAAAGCGCGGATCATCGGCTTTTTCGGCAAACCCGACCCATTGCCGCGCCTCAAGCGAGATCAGGCTGAACCGCGCCGCGCGCTCTTCACCCAGATCGACAAGATCAAGGATCTGGTCCAGATCCGTGCGCGAATCCAACACATCCATCAGGATCGCAGCGAAGCGAATTTCGCGAACCTGCCGCAGCCAAGACCGGCCTGACAAGCCACCCGGCGCGCGCAAAAGGGCGATCCGGTCGGCCCTGTCTTGCAGGATCAGCCAGGGCCCCTGCATGGACGCGTCCTTGTCAATCACCCCCAGCATCAGCCGGGCCGCTGCATTGCCATCGCGTGCCAAAGTGGCGAAGACCGGCAAGCTGGCCTCGTCCTTATCCGCCAGCCAATCCGTTAGCGCTTGGGTGAATTGTGGCGATGTCTGACCGGGGATCGTTTGGGCCAGAGCCGTTTGCGGAATCAGCAGACAGCACGTCAGCGCAATGCGGCGCAACAGATGGATCAGGGCCGTCATGCTGGTGATCCGCGACGAAGGCATTGGGTGATCTCCGCCAGTATCGCCACGGCGATTTCGGCTGGATTGCGCGCGCCGATGTCCAGACCGACCGGGGCATGCAGTCGCTGCAATTGATCGGCGGCGACCCCGGCTGCACCCAACCGCGCCATCCGTTTGGCATGGGTGCGGGTTGAGCCAAGGCAGCCGAGGTAAAACGCACGGCTTGCAAGGCCGGCAAGGATCGCCGGGTCGTCAATTTTGGGGTCATGGGTCAGAGTGACGATGACGGTGCGGGCGTCGGGCGTCAGGGATGGGATCGCTTGATCCGGCCAGTCATGGCTGATCGCGGTGCCCGGAAACCGCGCCGGGCTGGCAAACGCGGTGCGGGGGTCGATCAGTTGGCAATCATACCCGGCCAGTTGCCCCATCGGGATCAGCGCCTGCGCGATATGCACCGCCCCCACGACGATCAGGCGCAGCGGCGGATTATGGATGGCAAGGAACCAGTCGCCCTCGCAGCCGGAGCGATCTGACGCCAGCCGTGATGTGATCGCCGCCGCATCGGGACCGCCGGGCAGGTCTTCCTGACCAAAGCTCAGCCGCCGTTGCCAGGTGGATAGATGCACGGCCCAAACAGCAGCGCGGCGGTCGCGCCGGGCCGCAACAAGGGTTGTCAGGTCTGAAAGGGTTGGGCCTTGGTTTACGCCCTGCGCGTCTTCGGGGGACAGGGGTTCGACCAGCACGCGGATGGTGCCGCCACAGGCGAGGCCGACGGCAAAGGCCTGATCATCGGTGATACCGTATTCCAGCACCCGGCAACGCCCGTCTTGGATGGCATCCTGGGCCTCAAGGACCACCGCCGCCTCGACACAGCCGCCGGAGACGGAGCCTTCGAACGACCCGTCCGCATCTATCACCAGCTGCGCGCCGGCCTGACGCGGGGCTGAGCCCCAGGTTTCAACGACGCTGGCAAGCGCCACCCGCCGCCCTTCGCGGGCCCAGGCCAGCGCGGTTTCGGGGGTGTGATCGGTGTTCAAAGGAAGGTCGGGTTGCGCCATGTCAGATCACGGATCGACCGATAGAGGCCAGCGCAACAAAGGGCTGCACTGCGATTTGCACGGCGATTTGCACGGCGGTCTGCAGGCGTCTTGGGTTTGGGACGCGCAGGTCTTTGTCTGCACGCCCCGGTCGCTGTTTCGCACCGCTATTTCCGCGCAATCCGGCCATCGGTATAGGGTTGATAGCCCGCTTGTGCGGCCAGGTATTCGGCCACGACATCGGCCAGATCTGGGCCGTAATCATAGGCGTTTGCGGCCGTGATGAACATCTTGTAGCCGTCGCCACCACCGCGCACGAAGTTGTTGGACACGACGCCATAAGTGGCCGCCGGATCAAGTGCCACCCAGGCATCGCCTTCCATCACCATCACGTCAGAAATCCGCCCTTCATTCGGGGCACCCGAGGGATCCCAGACGAATTTCAAACCAGCCACTTGCGGGAACCGACCTTGAACTTCTTCAACCTGGCTGACGCCGTTTTCAAGGGCTACAAGCAAGGTTGCGCCAGTGATCTGGAAGGTCGACAGGGTGTTCTGGAACGGCAGGACGGTCAGAACCTCGCCCATCGTGACGTCGCCTGCATCAATGGAAGCCCGCAAGCCGCCGGAGTTGGTGATGGCGATGCTGATGCCCTGGGTTTTCACCCGTGCCAGCATGGCGTCGGCAACCAGATTGCCCATCTCACATTCCTCTACCCGGCAAACCGCGCGGTCGCCTTCAATCGAGGCGTTGGAATGCGCCACGACTTTTCGGCGGATGGATTCCAGGGGCGCCGCTGCCTCGGTTATGCGGGCTTTGGTCGCTTCGTCTTCGGCAATGGCGGCGTCCATCGACAGGGGTTCGCCGACGGCGGCGATCACTTGGCCTGCGTCGTCAAAAGTGACGTTCAACTCCCCCAGGAACTTGCCGTAAGCATAGGCCTGCACGATCGCGGTTGCGCCGACCATCGTCGGATAAGGCCCCACCGCACGGTCCGAGGCATTGGACAGATAGGTGTTGGAATGGCCGCCAACGATCACGTCGATGCCGGTGGTTTCCGCCGCGATCCGCTTGTCGACCTCATAGCCGGAATGCGACAGCACGATGATCTTGTTCACCCCCATCGCGGCCAGCGCGTCAACTTCGGCCTGCACTGCGGGCACCGGATCGGTGAAAGTGATGGTTTTACCGGGGCTTGAAAGTTCGTCCGTGTCTTGCGGCGTCAGGCCGATCAGGCCGATTTTCTCACCGGCTTTTTCGATCACGGTGGATTTTTTCAACACCCCGTCCAGCAGCTTTTCGCCGCTGACATCGGCATTGGACATCAGGATCGGAAAGTTGAGGGCATCCATGAAGCCGCGCAGAACCTCGGGGCCGTCGTCAAACTCATGGTTGCCCACGGTCATCGCCTCGTAGCCCATTTTGTTCATCATTTCAGCGGCCAGTTTGCCCTTGTAATAGGTGTAAAACAGGGTGCCCTGGAACTGGTCACCGCCGTCGACTAGCAGACTGTTGGCGGCGCGGTTGCGGGCCTCGGTAATGGCGGTCATTAGCCGGGCTGAGCCACCAAAGCATTTACCGATCGTGTTGTCCTCAGCCGAGCAACCGCTGTCATATTTGCTGATCGGTTCAAACCGGGCGTGGAAATCATTGGTGTGCAGAATGGTTAATTGGTAGTCGGCCAAAGCGGCGCTGGCCATGAAGCCAAGCCCGGCGCTTAAAAGGGCGATTCGTTTCAGGGACATTGTGTAAATCTCCGGAATTGTTGGGTTTCAGCGCTGCCTAAGATAAGCACGGCGCCGGACCAAAGGGCCTTTGATGGGGGCAGTTTAGCACAGATTTTGGGTGCGAGTAGGGGCTTCACGTCACGTGTGCCCCGGCTTTTACGCGAATGACTGCCGCTGCTGCCAGGTTTTTGGAAATGGCGATCCGGCTTGACCAATCACGGCGGATGGATCATGTCGGGGGCCATGATTTACAAGATACTCCGACAGGCCGAATGGGCCGATTTTCAGACCCGCGGGCAGACCAAAGGTGCGCCGATTGATCTGGCGGACGGGTTCATCCATTTTTCCACCGCAGCCCAGGTGCGCGAAACCGCTGCCAAGCATTTTGCAGGCCAGGACGATCTGGTTCTGGCGGCGATTGAAGACAGCGCTGTTGTTGATGCGCTGACGTGGGAAATCTCTCGCAATGACCAGTTGTTTCCGCATCTTTTCAGGGCCTTGCACCAAGGTGATGTCAGCTGGTGTATCCCTCTGAAGCTTGGGGCCGATGGCCATATCTTCCCGGACGATCTGAAATGAAGCTGCTTGAAAAGGTGGGCCTGAGCGCGCTGCATCGGTTGGACCCGGAAACCGCGCATGGCCTGTCGCTGAGGGCGCTGAAATCAGGGCTGCTGCCCCTGCCCGGGCCGATAACGTCGCCACGGCTGCAAACCCGCTTGGCCGGGTTAAGCTTGCCCAATCCGGTTGGGCTGGCCGCCGGATATGACAAAAATGCCGAGGTGATTGCGCCGCTGCTGAAAGCCGGATTTGGCTTTGTGGAGGTCGGTGCCGCCACCCCGCGCCCGCAACATGGCAACCCCAAACCACGGCTGTTTCGCCTGACCGAGGACCGGGCGGCGATCAACCGGTTTGGGTTTAACAATCAGGGTGCCGACGCGATTGCCGCGCGGCTGGCGCAGCGGCCAAAAACCGGCATTGTCGGGCTAAACCTTGGGGCCAATAAGGATAGCCCTGACCGGGCTTTGGATTATGTTCAGGTGCTGGAAACCTGTGCCGCGCATGTCGATTTTGTGACGGTGAATGTGTCGTCGCCCAACACCGAAAAACTGCGCGATCTACAAGGGGCGGCGGCACTGGCGGCGCTGCTGAACGGCGTGATCACGCGGCGCGATGCGCTGGCAGGGCCACTGCCAGTGTTCCTGAAAATCGCCCCTGATCTGACGGATGACGAGATCGCGGATATTGCTGCGGTTGCGGCAGATACCGGGGTTGATGCGATCATTGCCACCAACACCACTTTGTCACGTAACGGGCTGAATAGTGCCGCACGCGATCAAGCCGGTGGCTTGTCGGGCGCGCCGCTTTTTAACCGCTCCACCCGGGTTCTGGCACGGCTGGCGCTGGCGAGTAATGGCACGCTGCCGCTGATCGGGGTTGGTGGCATTTCCTCGGCCGAGGAAGCCTATCAGAAAATCCGCGCCGGGGCCTCGGCCGTGCAGCTATATACGGCGCTGGTTTATCACGGGATAAGCCTGGTGGCGGATATTGTCAAAGACCTGGATGATCTGCTGGCGCGCGATGGGTTTGACAATGTCGCCGACGCGGTTGGGGTCGATAAGGAGACCTATAAATGAGTGATCTGACGATCTGGCACAATCCGCGCTGTTCAAAATCCCGGGAGACATTGGCGTTGTTGAAAGCCAACGGGCATGCGCCGGTGATTCGGCTTTATCTGACCGATCCACCGGATACGGCGGGGATTTCGGCTTGTCTGGATGTGCTTGGCATCAATGCGATTGATTTGATGCGCGTGAAGGAAAAGCGGTTCAAAGAGCTGGGCTTGTCAAAGGATATGCCAAGTGATCGGCTGGTCGCAGCGATGGCCGAAAACCCGGTTCTGATCGAACGCCCGATTGTGTTTTCGGCGGGCAAAGCTGCGATTGGCCGCCCGCCTGAGGCGGTGCTTGCGATCCTGTGAGGGCTTAATCCGCCGCCGCTTCAAGCGAAGGATAGTGGCGGGCCAGGGTCAGGGCGCGGACCACGAAAAAGATCATCAGGGCCGCCCAAAGCCCGTGGTTTTCATAGCGCGGCAGCAACCACCAGACCGACAGCGCATAGATCAAGGTGGATTGCAGCATCGCGCTGCGCATGTTGCGGGTGCGTGTGGCGCCGATGAAAATCCCGTCCAACATCCAGGAAGCGATGCCAAGGACCGGCGCGATAATGATCCACGGCAGATAAAGCCGCGCCATGCTGCGTACGCTTTCGGACGTGGTCATCCGGTCAATGATCTGGTCGCCCAGCAGATAAAACCCAAGGGCAAGAACGACGACGATCACCCCGCCCCACAGGCTTGTCAGGATCGCGGCGCGCCGCAGGGCCGGGCGGGTCTTGGCCCCCAGCGCCTGCCCGACCAGCACCTCGGCTGCAAAGGCAAAACCATCCAGCGCATAGGCGGTGATGTGCAGAAATTGCAGCAGCACCTGATTGGCCGCAAGGGTCACGTCATCAAGCCCTGCCCCCAGAAACAGGAACGACATGAACGCCGCCTGCAACAGGACCGAGCGGATCAAAATATCGGAGTTCACGCTGAACATCCGGTGCAGGCGCGGGATGTCAAAGACCCGGACCCAGTTCTTCCAGGCGCCATTGGCAAGGCCCGGGCGACACAGGATCAGGCCAAGGGCAAGGCCGCTCCATTCCGCAATGAAAGTTGCCAGCGCCACGCCGTTCACACCCCAGTCAAGCTCCAGCACAAACCACAGATCAAGCCCCACGTTCAGCCCGTTCATCCAAAGTTGCAACAGCAGGACGGTGCGGGTGCGCTCCATCGCGATCAGCCAGCCGGTAATGCCAAAAATCGCAATCGCTGCCGGGGCGGAATAGACCCGGATCGCCATATATCCCCGCGCTAGATCCTCGACCTCGCCCGAGGCGGGCGACATCTGGAGCGCGGCCCAGAAGACCGGAACTTGCAGCAGGACCATCAGCAAGCCACCAGCGGCACCGGTCAGCAAGGCGCGCATCAGAAGGGCGGCGACCTCGTCCTGGTCACCGGCCCCCCTGGCTTGTGATGTCAGCCCGGTCGTGCCCATCCGCAGAAAGCCGAAAATCCAGTAGATCGCGGAAATGATGATCGCGCCGATGCCGACAGCGCCGATCGGGGCGGCGTTGCCCAACTGGCCGACCACACCGGTATCAACGATACCCAGCAGCGGCACGGTGGCGTTGGCCAGCACGATCGGAATGGCGATTTTCAGAACCCGGCGATGGCTGATGCTGTCGACTGCTGCCTCAGCCATCTTGCGCGGGCATCAGGAAATGCCCGGTGCCCTGGGCGAACAAGCGGTCGCGATTGTCCTGCCAGGCCTCAACATGCACCGAGGCATAGCGCCGCCCAGACCGGTTGACCGAGGCGCGGGCATAAGCGTCGCGCGGCAGGCCCGAACGCAGGTAATCCGTGGAGAAATCAATGGTTTTCGGCATCCGCGGCAGATGTTTGCGATCCCAGTCGTCGACCCCGCGCAGGCCACCTTCCATCCGCTCCCATGCGATGGTCCAGCTTAGGACGACGATGGCGGTGACCTCCAGAAAGGCCGCAGTGACGCCGCCATGAAGGGCCGGCAGGATCGGGTTGCCGATCAGCATATCGTCAAACGGCAGCACCGCTGTCAGCTCATCGCCGCGCCGGTCAAACCGGATGCCCATGAATTTGATGTAGGGCACGCCGTCCACCAGCGCATTCAGGGCGTCATCACGCCGTTGGCGGACGATCTGGACGGGTTCTGGCGGCTTGCGGCTGGTCATGTCTTGGCCTTCGGGGTTTTGTGTTCGACCGTGAAAGCGCCATTGGCCGTCGCGACGGGGCGGTCGCGGTCGCTGTCCATCGCCTTGGCGCGCACGAAAGCGACCGAGCGGGTGACGTGGTAGCATTCGGCCCGCGCGACGATCCGGTCGCCGGGCCGCGCCGGGCGCATGTAGTCAATCCGTAGATCAATCGTCGCGGTGCCCATCGGCGATTCCGGATGGCACATCACGGCAGCGCCGCAGCAGGTGTCCATCAGCGCTGACACCGCCCCTCCGTGGATGACACCGGTTTCGGGATCACCGACAAGGTCCTTGTCATAGGGCATCGACACCTCAGCGATGCCGTCCGCAAGAACATCCAGAGACATGCCAAGGCGGCGGGAATGCGGGATTGCCTCCATAAACTGGCGGGCCAGCTTGGCCTTTGTATCAGGTGTCATTTCGGTCATGGGTCAGGATCCGCCTGCGCTGCTGCGCGGTTTATTGCCCGCCTGTTATTTGACCTTGACAATCGGCGTGCAAGGTCTAATTTTGCGAATGAGAATAAGTCGCAATTGCAATCAGCACAGATGTAGCCCCGAAAATGACCGAATTTCCCGACATCACCAAACGCAATGCAGGTTTCGCCAAACCGGCCAACGCGCCGGCCTTTGTGGCCCGGGACCAGTTTGGCCCGTTTCGCAGCAAGCGTCTGCCGGTGGCACTTCTGCTGCTGGCCCTGGCCGTTATGCCGGGCGAGATCGGCAGCCTGACGCGCGGCCTGATGGTTGATGCTTACACCCAGGTCAGCGCTTTTGTCGCAGCGACGCTGCTGCTGTTTTACGGCGCTGAGCGTGTTTTCAAGTTTGATATCGGCACGACCCTGCGCAATGCGCGCGGCTTTCAGGTGCCGCTTGCGGCCTTGCTGGGTGCCACGCCCGGCTGCGGCGGGGCTGTGGTTGTCGTTGCGGCCTATTCTTCGGGCAATGTCGGCTTTGGTGCGGTCGTGGCCACGCTGACTGCGACGATGGGCGACGCCGCCTTTCTGCTGATCGCCACCCGGCCGGATGTTGCCGCAGTGGTGCTGCCGCTGTCTTTCGGTGTCGGCATCATATCGGGTTATATCGTTGACCGCTTCATCACGGTTGATTTTCGTGGTGCGACCGCTGCGTCCTGTGAGCTTGCGCCCTTGATCGGCAAAACCCGCGCGCGGGATCTGCTGTTTCTGGCAGTTGCGGCCCCCGGCCTGGTGTTCGGTGCCTCACAACTGTTCCAGGTGGATCTTGAGGCCACTTACGGCATTGCTTTACCGATTGTCGGCCTGCTGGGCACGGCGATTACAGTCACGATCTGGGCGACCTCAAACCTGTTTGCGATGACCCATTCAAAAGACAGCCCGGTGACCCGCGCTGCCGAAGAAACCAGTTTCATCGCGATCTGGGTGATCGCCGCGTATCTGGGCTATGACTATATCGTCACGATATTCGGGTTTGACCTTGAGGCGGCGTTTTCGTCCGTTGCAGTGCTGTTGCCTTTGATCGGCATTCTGATCGGATTCGTCCCCGGATGCGGGCCGCAAGTTCTGGTGACAACGCTTTACATCAACGGGCTGGTGCCGTTCGCGGCCTTGCTGGGCAATGCGATTTCCAATGATGGCGACGCGCTGTTCCCGGCGATTGCGCTGAACCCGAAAGCGGCGATGGTGGCGACCCTTGTGTCGGGCATCCCGGCGGTTCTGATGGCTTACGGGTTTTACTTCTTTGCCCCGAATTTTTTCTGAGGCTTGAAACAACCCGTGGTATTTGCGAGATTGACCTAAGGTTAGGCAATCAACATCAGAGCATGAGCGATACCGACAAACTTTCCCTAAAAGAGATGTGTGCGAAGTTCGACGTAACGCCGCGCACTCTGCGGCATTACGAGTATATAGAGCTGTTGTCGCCACAAAAAGTCGGCCGGTCGCGGGTCTATGGGCCGCGCGAAATCGCCCGTTTGAAGCTGATCCTGCGCGGGCGGCGCTTTGGCTTTCCACTGGAAGGCGTGCGGCAGTGGTTGCTGATGTATGACGCTGATCCACAAAACCGCCTGCAAACCGAAACCTGGATCGACGTTTCCGGCCAGCAGATCGCCGATCTGGAGGGCCGGATGGCCGAATTGCAGGACACGATCGAGGATTTACGCCGCTTAAGGCAGACCTCGATTGACTCGTTGAATGGGAAATCCGGCGCATAAGTTGACGTTGGTCGAAGTGACGTAACGTATTACTGCGTCAAGTAGCCGTGCCTCTTGTTTCGAATCAGCCCTGCCCGCATGTCAGGGGCATAACGAAACACAGGGTTGATGATAAAATGACAGACACACGCCTGACCATCCGGCAGATGTGCGATTTGTTTGACGTAACACCTCGCACCCTCAGATTTTACGAAGCCAAGGAATTGCTGTTTCCCCAGCGCGTCGGACAGAAGCGCTTTTTCACCAATCGCGACCGCGCCCGCATGAAACTGATCATGCGCGGCAAGCGGTTCGGCTTTTCTTTGGAAGAGATCCGGCAATTGCTGGATCTTTACCACGCTGGCGACGGCCAGCTTTTGCAGATCACCAAGGCATTGGAGATCGCCAACGAACGGTTGGACGACCTTTATGCCCGGCGTCAGGAACTGAACAGCGCGATTGACGGTCTGAAATCCCAGATCACCGTTGCCGAAGAGATCCTTGACGACATCACAGCCAAACAGGACGCCGCAGAATAGCGGCCAACACATCTTACTGACATAATCGGAGCCTACCAAATGCCCACCTATACCGCCCCCACCAAAGATATGGCCTTCGTGCTGCATGACGTGCTGAAAGTCAGCGAAAGCGATGTGCCGGGTTATGACGAGCTTGACCGCGATTTCACCACGGCCATTCTGGAAGAGGCCGGGAAAATCACCTCGGAGGTGCTGGCACCCCTGAACATCGTTGGCGACCGCGAAGGCTGTCGGCTGGAAAACGGCATCGTCTATACGCCAACAGGGTTCAAGGCCGCGTTCGATCAGGTCTGCGAAGCAGGCTGGCCGGGTCTGGCGACCGACATTGAATATGGCGGCCAGGGCCTGCCCTATCTGATCGGCAATGCAGTTGGTGAGATGTTCGGCTCGGCCAACCAGGCCTTCACGATGTATCAGGGCCTCACCAATGGCGCTTATGCGTCGATCCACGCGCATGGCTCGGACGAGCAAAAAGCCAAGTACCTGCCAAAAATGACCAATTGCGAATGGACCGGCACGATGAACCTGACGGAACCGCATTGCGGCACCGATCTGGGTATGATGCGCACCAAGGCCGATCCGCAAGCCGATGGCAGCTACAAGATCACCGGCCAAAAGATTTTCATCTCGGCTGGCGATCACGACATGTCCGACAATATCATCCATCTGGTGCTGGCGAAAATCGTTGGCGGGCCGGAAGGCATCAAAGGTGTGTCTCTGTTCATCGTGCCGAAATTCATCGTCAATGACGACGGCAGCATCGGCGCGCGCAACGGCGTCTCGGTCGGCTCGATCGAAGAGAAAATGGGCATCCACGGCAACTCGACCTGCGTGCTGAACTATGACGGCGCCACCGGCTATCTGCTGGGCGAAGAACACAAGGGCATGCGCGCCATGTTCACCATGATGAACCACGCCCGCCTTGGCGTCGGCCTGCAAGGTCTGGCCCAGGCCGAAGTGGCCTATCAGAACGCGGTGATCTATGCCAAAGACCGGCTGCAGGGCCGCGCTGTCACAGGGGTTGAAAACCCCAATGGCCCGGCGGATCCGCTGATCGTGCACCCGGATATCCGCCGCTCGTTGATGGATCAGAAAAGCTTTGTCGAAGGCGCGCGCGCCTTTTGCATGTGGGGCGGCGAATTGCTGGACCGTGCGCACCGCACCGACGACAAGGCTGCTGACGGCCTGATCTCGTTGCTGACCCCTGTGATCAAGGGCTTTCTGACCGATCAGGGTTATGACATGACTGTCAAAGCCCAGCAGGTTTACGGCGGCCACGGCTATATCGAAGAACACGGCATGAGCCAGTTCACCCGCGACGCCCGCATCGCAATGATCTATGAAGGGGCCAATGGCGTGCAGGCACTGGATCTGGTGGGCCGCAAACTGGCCGCAGATGGTGGCAAGCATGTGATGGCGTTTTTCGATCTGGTGAAGAACTTCATCAAGGAAAACGACGGCAACGAGGCGCTGAAAGCCGACTTTTTGGAGCCGCTGAAAGCCGCCAGCAAGGATTTGCAGGCCGCGGGCATGTATTTCATGCAGCAAGGCATGAAAAACCCGAATGATGCGCTGGCTGGGTCCAACGACTTCATGCACCTGTTTGGTCATGTCTGCCTAGGCCTGATGTGGGGCAAGATGGCCAAAGCCGCCAGCGACGCGCTGGAAGCAGGCGCCTCGGACACTGCGTTTTATGAAACCAAGCTGGCGACCGGGCGCTATTACATGGCGCGGCAACTGCCGGCGACCGGGATGCATCTGGCGCGCATTCAATCCGGGGCCGATACGGTCATGGCCCTGCACGCCGACGCATTCTGATGGCCAAACGCCTGCCCTTACCCAAGCGGTTCAATTGTGCCGTAACGGAAAAAGCCTATTCCGCCTTGGGCGGCTTGAACGCTGAATACGGGTTTGGCAACAATTATTGCCTGACGTTCCTTCTCGAGAATCTCGACAGGATCGCGGACAAGGATGCACTTGACGCCGTATTTCAGGACATGATCCTGGAATACGGCGCACCGGCCAAGGGAAAGACCTAAGACATGCAGACCATGCAGCTTGACAGCACCTGGATGACCGACGAGCACAAGATGCTTGAAGAGATGACCAGCAGTTTCATCAACACCGAATGGGCGCCGAAATTCGATAAATGGCGCAACCAGGGCGAGATGGACCGCACAACATGGCAGGAAGCCGGCGAACTGGGCCTGTTATGCCCGTCGATCCCCGAAGAATACGGCGGCCCGGGCGGTGATTTCGGCCACGAGGCGGTCATTCTGATGGAAGCCAGCCGCAGCAACCTCGCCTCCTGGGGGCAAGGTATCCATTCGGGTATCGTCGCGCATTACATCCTGAAATGCGGCACCGAAGATCAGAAAAAACGCTGGTTGCCCAAGATGATCACCGGCGAACTGGTGGCGGCCCTGGCGATGACGGAACCTTCTGCCGGCTCGGACGTGCAGGCGATCAAGACCCGCGCGATCAAGGATGGCAACAGCTACCGCATGACCGGGTCAAAAACCTTCATCACCAACGGCCAGCACGCCAATCTGATCGTGGTGGCGGCGAAAACCGATCCTTCGCAGGGGTCAAAGGGCACGTCCCTGATGGTGCTGGAAACCGACGGGGCCGAAGGCTTCACCCGGGGGCGCAACCTTGACAAGATCGGCCTGAAAGCCGGCGACACCTCGGAGTTGTTCTTTGACAATGTCGAGATTCCGCCGGAAAACCTGCTGGGCGGGGTCGAGGGCCAGGGCTTTTATCAGATGATGCAGCAATTGCCGCAGGAACGCCTGATCATCGGCTGCGGCGCTGTCGGCGCAATGGAAGGCGCAGTTGCGCGCACCATTGAATATTGCCGCGAGCGCGAAGCCTTTGGTGGTAATCTGATGCAGTTCCAGAACACCCGCTTCAAACTGGCCGAATGCCAGACTAACACCGTGGTCGCGCGGACCTTTCTGGACGCTTGTATCGCGGCCCATCTGAAGGGCGAATTGTCGGTCGAACAGGCGGCGATGTGCAAATACTGGCTGTCGGATCTGCAAGGCAAAGTGTTGGATGAATGCCTGCAACTGCATGGCGGTTATGGCTTCATGCAGGAATATGCAATCGCCGAAATGTGGACCGATGCACGTGTGCAGCGCATTTATGGCGGCACCAATGAAATCATGAAGGAGCTGATCTCACGCAAACTCTGACCGCGCGCACCCGGCTGATTGCGGGACGCGCGCCGCGCGGGAGTATTTGGGCAACAAAGAAGCAGGGGATGCGCCCCTGTGCCAAAACTCTCGTCAGGACACAGGGGCGGCTTCTTCGTTGACGGCCATCGGCTCTCCAGCCTGTACCGCGACGTCAGTTTGCCAGCAAATCGGTTAAGAAGACCTTGCACTTCTTTGTTGCAAAAATACTCAAATCCAAGGCCTGCCACGCGGGCCAACAGGGGGGATAGAAGAACATGACCATCCAACTGCATTGCTTTGGTGAAAGCGGCAACGCCTACAAGGCGGCACTGGCGCTGCAATTATCCGGTCTGGATTGGGAGCCGGTCTTTGTCGATTTTTTCAAAGGCGCGACCCGCAGCCCGGAATTTCGCGAAGGCCTGAATGTCATGGGCGAAGCGCCCGTAATGATCGACGGCGACTACAAGCTGACGCAATCCGGCGCCATTCAGGATTATGTCGCGGAAAAATCCGGCAAGCTGGGCGGCTCAACCCCAGAGGAACGCCGCGAGATCCTGCGCTGGGTTCTGTGGGACAATCACAAGCTGTCGTCAAATGCCGGCATGACCCGGTTTCTGATGAATTTCCTGCCCGTGGACAAACGCCCGCAGGAGGTGATCAGCTTCATGCAGGGCCGTCTGAAAACCGCCTATCAGGTGCTGGATGCTGCCCTTGAGGGCCGTGACTGGCTGGTGGGCGACAGCATCACCAATGCCGACATCTCGTGCTGTGGCTATCTGTTTTACCCCGAGCCCTTCGGCTTTGACCGCAAGGAATTCCCCAATATCGACACCTGGCTTGACCGCATCGCGGCCCTGCCTGGCTGGAAACACCCCTATGATTTGATGCCGCGAACAGCCGGCTAGAAAGAGGAAAAGAAAATGACCGAAGCCTATATCTACGACGCCGTGCGCACCCCGCGCGGCAAAGGCAAACAAGACGGCACGTTGCATGAAGTGACCGCCGTGCGCCTGTCTGCCCTGGCGCTGAATGAGCTGAAGACCCGCAACAACCTGGAAGGCCACGCGGTTGAGGATGTGATCTGGGGCAATGTCACCCAGATCGGCGAACAGGGGGCCTGCCTTGCGCGCTCTGCCGTGCTTTATTCCGACCTTGATGAACGTATTCCGGGTGTGTCGATAAATCGTTTCTGCGCCTCGGGCCTTGAGGCCGTTAATATGGCCGCAAATCAGGTGCGCGGCGGGGCCGGTCAAGCCTATATCGCAGGTGGCGTTGAAAGCATGAGCCGGGTGCCGATGGGGTCAGACGGTGGAGCGATTGCTGCTGACCCGACGCTGGCAATGAAATCCTATTTCGTGCCACAAGGGATATCGTCAGACATTATCGCCACCGAATACGGCTTTTCGCGCGATGATTGCGATGCGTTTGCGGTGGAAAGCCAGAAACGTGCCGCTGCCGCCCAGAAGGCAGGAAGATTTAACAAGACCGTGTTTCAGGTCAAGGATCAGAACGGTATCGGCATTCTGGACCATGACGAAATGGTGCGCGAAGCCACCGATATGCAGTCGCTTGGCGGGTTGAAACCGTCGTTCAAAGATATGGGCGAAGTGATGCCCGGGTTTGATGCGATTGCCTTGCTGAAATACCCGCACCTTGAGCGGATCAACCACGTCCATCACGCCGGCAACTCCTCAGGGATCGCTGATGGGGCGGCTGCCATTTTGATCGGCAACAAAGAATATGGCGAAATCCACGGGCTGAAGCCGCGGGCGCGTATTCGGGCAACCTCCAAGGTTGGCACGGACCCGACGATCATGCTGACCGGCCCCGTGCCTGCCACCCAGCGCATCCTTGAAAGCAGCGGCATGAAAATCAGCGACATCGACCTGTTTGAGGTCAACGAGGCGTTTGCCTCGGTCGTGCTGCGCTTCATGCAGGCCTTTGATGCGGATCACTCCAAGATCAACGTCAATGGCGGCGCGATTGCAATGGGCCACCCGCTGGGTGCAACCGGTGCTGTCATCATCGCCACCCTGCTGGATGAGCTTGAGCGCGCCGATAAAGAAGTTGGTCTGGCCACGCTTTGCATCGGTTCGGGCATGGGTGCCGCCACGATTATCGAGCGCGTCTGATGCCAAAGATCGACCTTGCCCGAGTGCCGTTTCAAACCGGCTCTTCCTATCCCGAGCCTTATGCGACGGAAATGGGGGACCGGGGGCGGTATCCTTTGGGCGAGGCCGGTGGTCTGACGCAATTCGGCGCCAATCTGATGGTGCTGCAACCGGGGTCAAAATCTTCGTTGCGGCACTGGCATGAAACCGAAGACGAGTTCGTGCTGGTGACCGAAGGCGCGCTGGTTCTGGTGCAGGATGACGGGGAAACCCTGATGCAAACCGGCGATGTCGCAGCCTTCCCGGCAGGCGACAGCAACGGCCACCATTTCATCAACAAAAGCCAGGCGGAAGCGCGGTTTTTGGTGATTGGCACCAAGGTCACACAAGACGTGTGCACCTATTCGGATGTGGATTTGCGGTACGAAACTGATGGCGAAACCGCCCGGTTCACCCGCAAGGATGGAACAGATTTAGATTAACCCTGAAAGGGACAAGACAATGACCGATTTTCACTACAAAAAAGGCGATGACGGCATCGCGATCATCAGCTGGGATTGCCCGGAAAAATCCATGAACGTCATGACTTTTGACGGCCTGGCAGAGCTGAACGCCCATGTTGACACGGCCCTGGCGGATGACAGCGTCAAGGGCGTGATCGTCACCTCGGGCAAGAAAGATTTCGCTGGCGGCATGGACCTGAACGTGCTGGCCGGAATGCGTGACGAGGCTGAGGGCAACCCAGCCGAGGGGGTTTTCAACGGCATCATGCAAATGCACGGCGTTCTGCGCAAGATCGAGCTTGGCGGCATGGACCCGAAAACCAAAAAAGGCGGCAAACCTTTCGTCGCCGCCCTGCCCGGCACCGCTGCTGGCATCGGCTTTGAACTGCCGCTGGCCTGCCACCGGATCATTGTCGCCGACAATCCCAAGGCCAAACTTGGCCTGCCGGAAATCCTGGTCGGTCTGTTTCCCGGTGCCGGTGGGGCCACCCGTGTGCCGCGCAAGATCGGCCTGATGGCCGCCGCCCCGATCCTGATGGAAGGCCGGATGCTGGCCCCTGCCAAGATGAAAACGACCGGGCTGATTGATGATGTCGTGCCCGCCGATCAACTGATCGCTGCGGCCAAGGACTGGATCAACACGGCCAAAGACGCCGATCTGGTGAAACCCTGGGACGCCAAAGGCTACAAAATGCCGGGCGGCGCACCTTACACCCCGGCTGGCCTGCCGATGTTTGTCGGTGCATCCGTGATGATCCACGGCAAGACCAAGGGCGTTTATCCGGCAGCCAAGGCGCTGCTTGGCGCGATTTACGAAGGTGCTTTGGTGCCGTTTGACACAGCCCTGAAGATCGAGGCCCGCTGGTTCACCAAGGTCATGTCCACGCCATCGACGGCAGGCATGATCCGGTCGCTGTTCCTGAACAAACAGGCGCTGGAAAAAGGCGCTGTGCGTCCGAAAGACGTGGCCGATCAGTCGGTTAAAAAGGTCGGCGTTCTGGGGGCCGGCATGATGGGCGCTGGCATCGCCTATGTCTCGGCCCTGGCCGGGATCGAGGTTGTGCTGATTGATGCCGCGCAGGAATCTGCGGACAAGGGCAAGGCGCATGCCGCTGGCATCCTTGACGGCGGCATCAAGCGCAAAAAGGTGACGGAAGAGAAGAAAACCCAGGTTCTGAACCGCATCACTGCAACCACAGATTATGCCGCGCTGAAAGATTGCGACCTGATCGTGGAAGCAGTGTTTGAAGATCCGGATGTCAAAGCCGAAGTCACCAAAAAGGCCGAGGCGGTGATCCCCGCTGACTGCATCTATGCCTCAAACACCTCGACCTTGCCGATCACAGGCTTGGCTGCGGCCTCGTCCCGGCCGGAACAGTTCATCGGCATCCACTTCTTCAGCCCGGTCGACAAGATGGCTCTGGTTGAGATCATCAAAGGCGCCCAGACCGGACCGGTTGCAGTGGCCAAGGCGCTGGATTTCGTCCGCCAGATCCGCAAAACCCCGATCGTCGTCAACGACGCGCGGTTCTTTTATGCCAACCGCTGCATCATCCCATATATCGGCGAAGGTCAGCGCATGGTCAAAGAGGGCGTCGAACCGGCGCTGATCGAACATGCGGCAACCATGTTCGGCCTGCCGCTGGGGCCGCTGCAACTGAACGACGAAACCTCGATTGATCTGGGCGTGAAAATCGCCAAGGCGACCAAGGCGGCGATGGGCAATGATTATCCCAACGATGCGGCTGATGAAGTCACTTTCAAGCTGTTTGATTTGGGGCGGTATGGCCGCAAGACCAATGCCGGGTTTTATGACTACGACGACAACGGCAAGCGTCAGGGTCTGTGGAACGGCTTGCGCGAAAACTGGCCGCAACTGGACGACCAACCCGATGTTGAAGAGGTCAAGATGCGGCTGGCAATGGCCCAGGTTCTTGAGGCCGTGCGTGCCCTTGAAGAGGGCGTGCTGGAAGACATCCGTGAAGGCGATGTCGGCGCGATCCTGGGCTGGGGCTTTGCGCCCTGGTCAGGTGGCCCGTTCAGCTGGCTGGACCTGCTGGGGGCCGAACAGGCCGTGGCCATTTGCGACCGCCTGACCGAGGCTTATGGCCCGCGCTTCACCACACCGGCATTACTGCGGGACATGGCGGCCAAAGGCGAGACTTTCTATGGCCGTTTCGGCCCGGAAGCCAAAGCCGCCGCCTGAACACGGCAACCCTGAAAAACCAAAGCCCCTGCAGCGATGCCGGGGCCCTTTTTTAGTGTTAAACCCCCTTCACCGGGGGTCAAACCGATAACCAAACCGGGCAATATCCGCCTGACAAATCCGACCCAACAGGGCTGCATCAGCGTCAGAATAATAGCCCCGCCAATCCGCCAGCCGGTCTGATTTGTTGGCATATTCCAGCGCAGGCAGGCGCATCTGAAGCTGCGCTTCCAGTTTTTGCACGTCATCCGCCAGATATTCCAAACGCAGAAACAAGTCGCACCGCTCGGCCCCATGTCGGTCGGTGACATAGGCGGTGAAGGGATTGGCTTCAAACGCCCGGATCGTGTCGGGATGGTTGAGAAAGCCGCTGAAATCCAAGGAACCTGCCAGCGTCACCGCCGGGTGATCAAAGCTTTGCTGCAACAGCCAGTGATAATAGCTGACCATCCGGTCCCAGGGGTTGCGCACCAGCATGAAGACGAAAAACGCGGCGATTTCATCCTCGGTCACCAGCCCATAAATGTCTGACAGTGCCGAATGTTTCCACAGCCGCCCGGATGCCGTGACCCCTTTCAGCCGCTTGCGCCGTTTGATCGCCTTGGGCGTGTCGCCAATCAGGATATCATCCTTCATCACCTTGGCTTCCAAGGCCAGCGCCAGCGCCGTGCCCCCGGTTTTCGGGGCCTGCACAAAGATATATCGTCGCCCGCGTGAAATGATCATGCCCTTATCTTAAAAGCAAATCCCCGAGGTTTCCATCACCGTGAGCGCAGCGCGATGATCGCCCCGGCCCCGGAAATCGCCGCGATCCCAAGGGCCGATGTGACATCCAGCCCCTCGTCCCACAAAACCCAGGCCCAGAACGCGGCCGAGATCAGGAACGCGTATTCAAATACGGTGATGAACGACACCTCGCCCAGTTGATAACCCTTGGTTAACAGCCCCACCGCGATTAGCGAGCCGAACGCCTGCACCAACATCCAGAAGGTGAACTGCCAGGTCGGCGCGACCCAGCCCCGACCGAAAAAACCAAGCTCGGCCAGCAGATCTGCGGGCAGCGGCACAAAGGTAAACACCAGCAATCCGGCCGCCCCCCATAGGCCCAGCGCGCCAAACAACCCCATCAACAGGGTCATCGTGCTTTCCCCCTCGCACCATTGCCGTGTCGCGATGCCGTTCAGCGCATACAGCAGCCCCGCCAGCACCGGCACCACCGTCAAAGGCGTGATGGCTGACGCGTCAGGTTTCAGGATCAGCAGCACCCCGGCAAAGCCCAGCGCCACCGCAAAAATCCGCCACATGCCAATGCGCACGCCCAGAAACAGCGCCGAAATCAGCAAAACGAAAATCGGCGAGGTGAACAGCCCTGCCCCGGCCTGGGCAATCGGCAACATCCCCGCTGCCCCAAAATAAAGCACCATCGCGGTTGAGAAAAACAAACTGCGCAGCGCGACAGCCCGCCAGTTGTTTGGCCGCAGCCGCCATTTGAACAGCGGCGCCAGCACCAGCACCGTGGCGCAGATCACGACCGAGCGCAGGAAATGAAACTGCCACAGACCGGCGTCCGCTGCGATCAGGCGGATGAAATTGTCGATAAAGCCGATGCCCGACATCGCCAACACCACCAAAAGCACCCCCAGAAGGGGCCGGTTTTCCTGCGCCTGTGTCATTCCTGGCCCCCGTTCTGCGACTTGCCTGCCAATCTGGCTTGCACATCGCTGAAATCTGTCCAGAATACGACGCCAAACTTGGCTGACGCGCGCTTTTTGAAGGAAAACCCGATGGGACAAATGGCTGACGAAACCGGATTGGACAAGGTCGCGGCAAATCACGTGCCTCTGACGCCGCTGTCGCATCTGCGCCGGGCAAGTCAGGTTTTTGCAGATCGCGAGGCGCTGGTCTATCAGGATCAGCGCTATAGCTACAATGACCTGCATGCGCGGGTATCGCAACTGGCCGGTGCACTGGCAGAGGCCGGGGTGAAACCGGGCGATGTCGTGTCGGTGATCAGCCCCAACACCCCTGCAATCGTCGAGGCACATTTCGGCGTGCCTGCGTGCGGCGCGGTGCTGAACGCCGTTAACACAAGGCTGGATGTCGATACCGTCGCCTATATTTTCGGCCACGCCGAAAGCAAGATCGCGTTGGTCGACAGCCAGTTCCTGCCCCTAGCCGAAGCCGCGCTTGCCGCGATGAACGGCACTGGCCCAGCCCTCATCGAGATCCCCGACGCCAAGGCCGGGCATCCCGCCAGTGGCCGCCATCCGGTTTACGAGGATTTTCTGGCCAAGGGCGATCCTGGGTTTACCTGGATCATGCCACAGGACGAATGGGAAAGCCTTTCGCTGAACTATACTTCCGGCACCACCGGGCGGCCCAAGGGCGTGGTCTGTCACCATCGCGGCGCCTATCTGATGACGATGGGCACGGCAGTTGCCTGGCAGGTGCCGCTGTTCGCCCGCTATCTGACCATCGTGCCGCTGTTTCACTGCAACGGCTGGAACCACAGCTGGATGCTGCCGATGCTGGGGGGCACCATCATCTGTTGCCGCGACATCGCCGCCAAGCCGATCTATGACGCGATTGCCGATGAAAAGGTCGAATATTTCGGCGGCGCGCCGATCGTGCTGAACACCATCGTCAATGCCAAACCGAACGAGCGGCGGGAATTTGACCACATCATCAAAGCCTACACCGCCGGTGCGCCGCCCCCCGCCGCGACCTTATTGGCGATTGAAAAAATCGGCTTTGAGGTGACGCAGGTTTACGGGCTGACCGAAACCTATGGCCATGTCACCGAATGCCTGTGGGATGACGCCAAATGGGGCGATCTGACCGGCGAGGACCGCGCCGCGATCAAGGCCCGCACCGGCGTTCTGCACCCAATGATGGAGGATATCCATGTCGTCGACGAACAAACCCGCCAGCCGGTGCGGCGCGACGGCAAAACGCTGGGGGAAATCGTCATCAAGGGCAATTCGGTGATGAAGGGCTATTACAAAGATCCCAAAGCCACCGCCGAGGCGTTTGAGGGGGGTTATTTCCGCTCCGGCGACATCGCATTTCAGCATCCCGATGGCTATATCAAGATCACCGACCGGCTGAAGGATGTGATCATCTCCGGCGGCGAAAACGTAAGCTCGGTCGAAGTTGAGGGCGCGTTGATGCACCACCCTGCCGTCAGCCTCTGTGCCGTCGTGGCCCGGCCTGACGACAAATGGGGCGAAACCCCCTGCGCCTTTGTTGAGTTGAAACCGGGTGCCAGCGTCACCGAGGCTGAGTTGATCGCTCATTGCCGCGAACGGCTGGCGGGCTTTAAAACGCCAAAAACTGTGCTGTTTCAGGAGCTTCCAAAAACCTCCACGGGCAAGATCCAGAAATTCATCCTGCGAGGTCAGGCAAAAACGCTGTGACCTAGCCTGCCTGATCGCAGCCCTTAGCAGGCCCCGGCTAAGCCTGACAGCACGAAAACAACAGCCCCCAAAGGTGATGATCTGCTGGATTTGCCGCCCGGTTCTGACTAGGATGCGCCGAAACAGGCAAATCGCGGAACGGGCAGCCAGCACAGATGACCGCGCTTAAAAAATACGAAAAACTGGAATCTTCGGGGCTTTGGCGCGAATCCCTCGCGACCCAACGGCGCGAGGTGATCGTCAGTTTTGGTGACACGTCTTTGGTGATCCGCAACAACGCCGAAGACCCGATTGCGCATTGGTCGCTGCCTGCGGTGCAGCGGCTTAATCCGGGCCAGCAACCGGCGGTTTTTTCCCCAAACGCCGAGGCCAACGAAACCCTGGAGATCGACGACAGCACCATGGTTGAGGCGATCGAGGCCGTGCGCAACGCCATCAACCGCCGCCGACCGCATCCCGGTCGCCTGCGGTTGTCGATCCTTCTTGGTCTGACACTGATCATCCTGGCGCTGGCGGTTTTCTGGCTGCCCGCGGCGCTTGAAAGCCACACAGCCAAGGTCGTGCCATTTGAAACCCGCGCGCAGATCGGCAAGCAGGTTCTGGCCCAGATCAGCCGTCTGTCGGGCAAGGTTTGTAAGACACCGGCTGGCAATCGCGCGCTGTCGCGGCTGGAAACAAGGTTAAAAGTGAACCCGCGCGGTCAGATCGCGATCCTGCCCGGTGGCATCGCCAAGAGCGCGCATCTGCCCGGCAGCATTGTCCTTTTGAACCGCGCTTTGCTGGAAGATCACGAATTGCCCGAGGTTGCGGCAAGCTATGTGATGGTGGAAATCCTGCGCATTCAGAAGCGCGATCCGATGCTTGATATGCTGCAATTTGTCGGCGGTATTGCCAGCTTTCGGTTGCTGACAACCGGCGCGCTGGACGACACGTCCTTGCGCAATTATGCCCAGTTCGTGCTGACCGCCAAGCGCGACTTGCCGCCTTTTGCCGACATCCTGGCCGCGTTGAAAGAGGCACGCTTTTCCTCAGCCCCGATGGCGTATGAGATCGACATTTCCGGCGAAACCACCCTGCCCCTGATCGAGGCCGACCCCTTTCGCAACATCAACTATCCGCGTCTGATCAGTGATGCCGACTGGATCAGCCTGCAAAGCATTTGTGGCGGGTAAGGCTATTTACTGCGGGTGGTTAGCTGCCCCGCCTCAAGATGCAGGATCCGATCCAGCTTGGCGGCAAGATCAAGGTTGTGGGTCGCGATTAGGGCGGCAAGGCCGGTTTCGCGCACGAGATCTTTCAGGACGTCAAACACCTGTTCTGAGGTGTCGGCATCCAGGTTTCCCGTCGGCTCATCCGCCAGCAGGACTTGCGGCGCGTTGGCCAGTGCCCGGCAAAAAGCGACCCGCTGTTGTTCACCGCCGGACAGTTCCGCCGGGCGGTGATCGGCGCGTTTGGCAAGGCCAACCCGGCCCAGCAAATCCTTTGCGCGGCTGTTGGCGACGCTGCGGGCGACCCCGTTGGCCAGTTGCGGCAGAACGACGTTTTCCAGAGCGGTAAACTCCGGCAGCAGATGGTGGAACTGGTAGATGAACCCGACATCTTGACGGCGGGCCGAGGTGCGGCGACGGTCCGCCTTGCCGGTCATGTCCTGCCCACACAGCATGATTTGCCCGGCATCCGGCGTGTCCAGCAGCCCGGCAATATGCAAAAGCGTCGATTTCCCAGCGCCCGAGGGGGCGACCAGCGCCACCATTTCACCCGGCGCTAAGGTCAAATCGACGCCGCGCAAAACCTGCACTTCGCTTGATTTACTCTTGTTGTAGGTTTTGACGATGCCTTTCAGGGACAGGACAGGATCATTCATACCGCAAGGCCTCTACAGGGTTCATTCTCGCGGCTCGTCGTGCCGGAAACAGGGTCGCGACAAAGGACAGCACTAGCGACAGGCCGGTCGCCAGCATCACGTCGCCTGCCTCCAGCCGGGCTGGCAATTGCGACAGATAGCGCACCGACGGATCCCAGACACCGCCGCCCATCGCCCAATTCACGAAGGTGAAAATCGGGTCGATATAGATCGCAAACAAGCAGCCTGCGACCACCCCGATTAACGTGCCGATCACGCCGATGGCCGCGCCAACGATGAAAAACACCCGCAGGATCGAGCCTTCGGTCAACCCGACAGTACGCAAAATCCCAACGTCCCCGCCTTTGTTTTTGACCAGCATGATCAGCCCAGAAACGATGTTCATCGACGCGATCAGAACCAGGATCGATAGGATGATGAACATAACATTGTCTTCGGTTTCAAGGGCTTGCAAGAACCCACCGGAGGAATCCCACCAAGTCCAGACAACCGCGCGCGGCCCGGCGGCAGTGATGATCGGCACGATATAATCGTCCACCGCGTCCGGGTCGGCGACGTGGATTTCAATCTCGTCGGCACTGCCTTCGCGGTTAAAATAGCTTTGTGCTTCGGCAAAGGGCAGATAGATGCGGGTGCGGTCGATATCATAACGCCCGACGCCGAAAATATAGACGACCTCATAGGTTTTGACGCGCGGAGCGGTGCCAAACGCGGTTTTGACCCCATCGGGCGAGATGATCTTGATCCGGTCGCCCACCCGCAAGCTTAGCTCCCGCGCGATGCCGATGCCGATGGCGGCCCCGTGTTCAAACCGCGCCAGATCACCGCTTTGGGTTTCCGGATCGGCCACCAGCGGCAGGGTCTTCAGGTCTGACGCGCGTTCGCCAAAAATCTCGACCCCGGCGTTGCGACCATTGGCCGAGGCCATGACCTGACCCTTGATCACCGGCACCGCCCTCGTCACGCCCGCGACCTTGCCAACATCCGCAGCAATCCGGTCAAAATCGGTGATCGCGCGGGTCAGATTTCCGCTGTCATCCAGATAGGCGGTCGACAGCAGCGACACATGCGCATTCGCCCCCAGGATCGTCTGCACAAATTCATGCCGAAAACCCGCGCGTACGGCCAGCGTCGCCACCAGTGCAAACACCGCCAGCGCAATGCCGATCAGGCTGATCCAGGTCATCACGCTGACCCCGCCTTCGCGCCTGCGCGCGCGCAAATAGCGCCAGGCGATCAGCCACTCAAAGCCGGCAAATGGGGGGGTGCTGGTGGCCAAAATATGTGCTCCACAGTTTTTCGGGCAGAGTGGTCTGGAAAGCCGCCGCCGTCAAGCAAGCGCCAGTGGACGGGCGTGTTTTTGCCGCCGGTTAACCAGCGCTGCCTCAGGATTTGCGGGCCACCACGAACAGGGCACGGGTTTTCTTGCCGTCGGGCTTCCATTGCTGGTCGATCACAAACCCGGCGCGGATCAGGCTGGCGATCAGATCGGCCTCGGTAAACACCCGGACCATTGGCAACAGACGCGCGGCATAGCCAAGCGGTGCGATCCATTTCATGAACCCCAAGCTTTCGCCAATGCAGACCGTGCTTGAAACCAGCACTCCACCGGGTTTCAGGGTGCGAAACAGATCGGCCAGAACCTGATCGCGATCCGCTACCAGATGCAGGATGCTTAACGCCAACACCATGTCATAAGCCCCAGCCGCCAAGGCCGCGTCATCGACCGAAGTGACTTCAAAACTGATGTTTTGAACCCCAGCCGCTGCCGCCTTTTCGCGGGCAATCGCAATCATATTGGCGGAAAAATCAACCGCCTGGATATGGGCGACATGCGGCGCATGGGTAATCGCGGTGGTGCCGGTGCCACAACCGATTTCCAGCACCATCATATCTGGCCGGAAATAGCCTTGGGTGATAGCAACTTTGCGCTGATACGCGGCCTCATCACCTATTGCCTGTTTGGCATAGCGCGTCGCGATCCAGTTCCAGAACCGGGTCGGATCAGCCATCCGATGGCCCTAACACGCCGAAGCCCGCGTCAGATATCAGCATAGATCGCCTCAAGCCGGGCCACAGCCGCTGCCGGGACAAGTTCTTCGCTTTCGCCGCTGCGACGGTTGGTCAATTCAACCACACCGTTTTTCAACCCCCGTGGCCCAACCGTGATCCGCCAGGGCAGGCCGATTAGATCCATCGTTGCAAACTTGCCGCCTGCGCGTTCTTCGCGGTCGTCATAAAGCGGCTCCAACCCTTTGGCGGTCATTTCCTTGTAAAGCGCTTCGCAGGCGCCATCGGCCTCGGCATCGCCCTGTTTCAGGTTGACGATGCCCACCTTGAACGGGGCGACGGCCTCGGGCCAGATGATGCCCTTGTCGTCATGGCTGGCCTCAATGATGGCCCCGACCAAACGCGACACGCCGATGCCGTGGCTGCCCATATGCACCGGCACGCGTTCGCCCTTGTCATTGACGACAACCGCGTTCATCGCGTCGGAGTATTTGGTGCCGAAATAAAAGATCTGCCCAACTTCGATGCCGCGCGATGTCATCTGCCGATCTTCAGGGATCTGATCAAACAAAGCCGTATCATGGGTTTCGTCGGTGCGCGCATAAGGCGTCGTCCATTCATCCTTGATCGCGGCGCATTGGTCCCAGTCGTCATAATCAACCGCCCGGTCGCCCAGGTTCAAATCAAGGATCGCCTTGTCATAAAACACCTCGCTTTCGCCGGTTTCCGCCAGCACCAGGAATTCATGGGTATCATCGCCACCGATCGGCCCGCTGTCAGCCCGCATCGGGATCGCCTTCAGGCCCATCCGTTCATAGGTGCGCAAATAGCTGACCATATGCCGGTTGTAAGCGTGCATCGCACTTGGCTTGTCGATGTCAAAATTGTAGCCGTCTTTCATGAAAAACTCACGGCCCCGCATCACCCCGAAACGTGGCCGGATTTCATCGCGAAACTTCCATTGGATATGGTAAAGCGTCAGCGGCAGATGCTTGTAAGACGAGACCGAGTTGCGGAAAATATCGGTGATCAACTCCTCATTGGTCGGGCCATACAGCATGTCGCGGCCATGCCGGTCCTTGATCCGCAGCATTTCCTCGCCGTAGTCATCATAGCGCCCGCTCTCGCGCCACAGATCGGCCGATTGCAGGGTCGGCATCAGCATCGGGTCGTGGCCCGCGCGGATCTGTTCTTCATGCACGATGTTTTCCAGCCGCCGCAGCACCTTGAAGCCCATCGGCAACCAGGAATAAATCCCGGCGCTGGCCTGCCGGATCATGCCCGCACGCAGCATCAATCGGTGGCTGACGATCTGCGCCTCGGACGGGGTTTCTTTCAGGACGGGCAAAAAATAACGGCTGAGGCGCATGGCAGCAACGGCTCCGGATAGGGTTCAGGTCTGAGGATTGCGTCTAGGCCATTCGTGGCCTTTGGGCAAGCGGCGCTGTCAGGTCAGGGTTAGCTTTGTTTCACAGTCCAGCGCCTTGGCGAGGCTGTCAAACCGGGTGGCGACGACCTCCCCAAACAGATCGCGCGATTGCGGGCCCAGCACCAGTTCCAGGATGTTCTGGCGCCGATGCAGCTGCAATTTGCCAATATGCTTGGCCGAGGTGCCCGACAACATCGCGCCAAACCGCATGGCTTTGCCCAGGATTTCTGCGGTCTTGCGCTCATCCTCGCTCAGCAGGCCGATGACGTCTTCAAAGGCAGTTCCGGCGGTGGCGTTCTTGTAGCGGTGCAGCAAAGCCGTGCCCAAAAACACCCGCCCGGCATGATCAAGCCCGCCCAGATTGGCCCGCGTCGCGTTGTCAAAACAGACCTCAGCGCGGTAATCGGGATGCGCCCGCCAAGTCACGTCATGCAACAGACACGCGGCGCGGATCAGGCGCTTACGCTCACGGTTTTCCCGTTTGAACAGTGGTTGAAGGAACTGATGCAGCACCTTGCCAAACCCCGGATTGCGGGCCGAGGCGCGTTCCATGTAGATACACGCCTCGATCAGCGGATCACGTTTGCGCAGGCTTTTTGGCATCTGCTCATAAAGCAGGCCTTCGCGAATGCCATAGCTTGAAATCGCGATCCGTCCGGGGCTGAACTGGCGGATCAGCTCTTTCAGGATCAGGGCTGCGACCGGAACAAGTTGCATCCGCTCCTGTGATGATCCGGTCAAAGCGCGCAGTTCCTGCACATCGTGTGTGCCGATCCAATCGGCGGTTTCAAGCACTCTTTCGGGCGTCATTTCGTATTCATGCAGAACTTTCAGCGGATAGGCGCGCCGCTCCATATCCAAACGCGCAATCGCCCGCCAGGAGCCGCCAACCAGAAACAGCGTGCCGTAATCCTTGTCGATCTTTTGCCGCAAGGCCGAAACACGTTGTTCGATCTCGGCCGCCAAAGTGCCGTCTGCGACAAAGGGCGCCAGCTTCAGCGGTCCAAGGGCCGAGGTGACGCAGCGCCCGACCTCGCCATTTTCGATCTCGGCCAATTCCATTGACGAGCCGCCAATATCGCACATCAGCCCACCCGCCCCGGGCCAGCCCAGCAATACCCCTTGGGCGGAAAGCCGCGCCTCTTCCTTGCCGCTGGCAACGGTCAGCACTAGCCCGGCTTCGCGCGCAACCTCGGCACAAAATTCAGCCCCGTCTTCGGCCTCGCGCACCGCGGCGGTGGCGACGCCATAAAGCGGCCCGGCCCCCATGCTTTCGGCCAACAACACAAAGCGCTTCAATGCCGCAAGCGCGCGCACGCGCCCTTCGGGGTTCAGCCGCCCGGTTTCAGCAACCCCGGCACCCAGCCCGCACAAGATTTTTTCGTTGAAAAAATAGGCGGGCGAGCGTGCAGCGCCATCAAAAATCACCAACCGGACCGAGTTTGATCCGACATCAACCACGCCCAGACGCTCCAACCGACGCTTGGACGAATAGTGAAACAGCGGTAAATCCATCACGCCCTTGTCTCGCCTGGTCTTTTTTGCAATCACGACACCCGGGCCCGTCCTTGGATTTTCAGCCCGACCCTAAAACCTGCCCGCATCCAGCACAAGCCTTGCCAGCCCCTGTCACGCGACCACAAATTACGCCCTAATCATTGGTATGGGTCAAATCCGGCACATCCTTCGCCCCAACAGAGCCGCGTCCGGACAACGACGGATTTTCCATGAAAAACCGGTGGCAGTTGAACACCTGGCCGTTTTCAGGCGTCTCGTCATGACGGATGAAACTGCCATCGGATTGCAGCACCCAGCTTTGCGCCTGATCGGCCAGATTGGCGGCCATGATCTGGCTCATCACCTGGGCATGCACGGTTTTGTTGGTTATTTCGACCAGGGTTTCGACCCGCCGGTTCAAGTTGCGCCCCATCCAGTCAGCCGACGACATATAGACCCGCGCTTTTTTTGACGGCAGGCCACAGCCGTTGCTGAAACAGATGATGCGGGAATGTTCCAAAAACCGCCCGACGATGGATTTGACACGAATGTTGTCTGACAATCCGCGAATGCCCGGCCGAAGTCCGCAAATACCGCGCACCACCAGGCTGATTTTCACGCCTTCACTGCTGGCGCGATAAAGCGCGTCGATCACATCGGCTTCGATCACCGAATTCATCTTGGCCCAGATCTCAGCCCGGCGCCCGTCGCGGGCATGCTGAATTTCCGCTTCGATCCCGTCAAGAATCCGCTGCTTCAATCCATCCGGTGAGATCGCCAGATTTTCCAGCGCACCCGGCTTGGCATAGCCCGACACGTAGTTAAACACCTTCGTCGCGTCCCGCCCAAGCGCGGAATCACATGTAAACAGCGACAGATCGGTGTAAATACGGGCCGTTATGGGATGATAATTGCCGGTGCCAAAATGGGTGTAAGTCGCCAGCTTGTCGCCTTCGCGCCGCACCACGGTCGAGATTTTGGCGTGGGTTTTCCAATCCAGAAAGCCGTAAACCACATGCGCACCGGCGCGTTCAAGCCGTCGCGACTGGCGGATATTTGCAGCCTCGTCAAACCGGGCCTTCAACTCCACCAATGCGGTGACGGACTTGCCCTCTTCCGCGGCCTCACACAGGGCCGACACGATCGGACTTTCGTTTGAGGTGCGGTAAAGCGTTTGCTTGATCGCCAACACGTCAGGGTCAGCGGCAGCCTGTTTCAGGAACCGCACAACCATATCAAAGGTCTCGTAAGGGTGATGCAGCAGCATGTCTTTTTGCCGGATCGCCGCGAAAATATCGCCGTCATGGTCCTGCACGCGTTCGGGCACGCGCGGGGTGAAATGCGGCCATAGCAGATCGGCGCGACTTCCCAGAACCAGTTCCTTGATGTCGGAAATACCGACCACGCCGGGCATTTCAAAAATCTCAACCTCGGTGATATGCAACGCATCGGTGATCACGCGCTTCAGGTTCACGGGTGCAGCTGCCGACAACCCAAGCTGGATCACCTCGCCCCGCCGCCGTCGTTTCAGCGCGGTTTCAAATTCGCGCACCAGGTCTTCGGCCTCATCCTCGACCTCAAGATCGCTGTCACGCAGCACCCGAAAAATACAGCTTCCCATGACTTCATAACCCGGAAACAGCGAGGTGATGTTGTCCAAAAGCAGCTCTTCCAGGGGCAGGAACCGCGTCTTGCCGTCGGTCAATTCAGGCAGTGGTACGAACCGGTCGATCTGATGCGGAATGGGCAGAAGCGACAGCAATTTGCGCCCGTCTTTGCCCCGCGCCAGTTCCAGCGCCAGCGACAGACCCTCGTTGGGTATGAACGGGAACGGATGCGCCGGATCAATCGCCAGCGGGCTGAGAATGGGAAACACATTGCTTAGAAAATAGTCTTCCAGATAGGTCTGATCAGCCTTGCTAAGATCGGCCCGCCCCAGCAGATCAATCCCCGCTACTTCCATTTCGGCCCGCAGATCGCGCCAGACATTTTGTTGCTGCTGCATCAGTTTGCGCGCGTCGGTGTCAATCAGCGCCAGCTGTTCTTCCGGTGTCAGCCCGTCAGCGGCCGGATGGGTCACGCCATTGCGGTGCAATTCGCGCAAACCGGCGACGCGCACGGTGTAAAACTCGTCCAGGTTGGTGGCCGAGATTGACACGAACCGCACCCGCTCCAACAAAGGCACGGCGGGGTTTGAGGCTTCGTCGAGCACCCGCCAGTTGAAGGCCAGCCACGACAATTCACGGTTGAAAAACCGCGCCGGGCTGGCCGGATCGAAATCGGGAAGGTCAACCGCCGCAGCAAACGGCGCGTTCAGAAAATCGGCATTGGTCATGGATCATTTGGCCTGTTTAAGCGCTTGGGTTGATTATGCGCCCAGGCCTAGGCCTTGTCCAGATCAACAGCCTCCAAAACCTCAGCCGCCAGGCGGCGGGTGACCGCGCGCTTTTGCGCCAGGGCCGCCTTATCAAGGGCCGCCACAACCTTTTGCGCCGCCGCGGCAGAGCGTTCGATCCGGTCTAAAAGATAAGGGATCAAGTTCGGGTCAATCGCGATTTGCCGGTCAGCAAACAGCTTGACTAGCAGGGCCGCAAGCAGGCTGGCATCCGGCGGATCCAGCGTCACCACGCTGACGGATTGCAACCGGCTTTGTAGATCCGCCAGATCAATCGGCCAGCGCGCGGGCGGGGTGGTTGCGGTTAACAGCAACGTCCCATTTGCCGCCGCGATCAGGTTGTATAAATGAAACAGCGCGGTTTCCGCCGCCGGGTTTTCAGCCACCAGATCAGCGTCCTCCAGAACCAGACAAGCGGTTTCAGCCAGCGTATCTGCGCCCAGCGCCAACAAATCGCGTACCGATATAATCCTGGCCCCGGCTTCCGCCGCAAACACATGCACAAGATGGGTTTTGCCCGCCCCTTTTGGGCCGCACAGGATCATCCGCCCGTCGGGCCAGTCGCGCCAACGTCCGACCTGCGCCACCGCCAATGCGTTGGACGGAGCGACGAAAAACGCGTCGCGTCCAAGGGCCGGTCTGGCCGGCAAATCAAATGTCAGTTGTTGCGCCACGATCAATCCTGATCCGTGTTCCCAAGGCCAATATAGAGCCGCCCGGCCGTGTAGCGTTTGATGCCAAAACGCGAAAACACGCCAATGGTTGCGGCCATCGGCACTGCCACCAGCATACCAACAAACCCAAACAGAGAGCCGAAAACAGACAACGCAAACATCAGCCAAACCGGGTGCAATCCGACCGAGCCGCCGACAAGTTTCGGCGTCAGGAAGTTGCCTTCAACCATCTGGCCAACCACAAACACCGCCGCAACCGCACCTATCATCCAGGGTTCCGACCAAAACTGAAACAGCGCCAGGCCAATCGCAAGGATACCGCCAACGACCGCGCCAACATAAGGAATGAAGGAAATCACCCCGGCGATCAGCCCGACCACCATGCCAAATTGCAGACCGACTAGCATCAGGGACAAGGCGTAAAACGTGCCGAGGATCGCGCTGACGGTCAATTGCCCGCGCACGAACCCGGCCAGCACCTGATCAACCTCCCGCGCGAGCCCGCGCAGGGTCTCGGTGTGATCCCGTGGCAGCCAACCATCCACCACTGCGACCATCCGGTCCCAGTCCAGCAGAAGGTAAAACGCAACGACAGGCACGACGACGATGAAGATCAGCACCTCGATCACCGAAAACGCCGAGGTGATGACGGTATTGGCCAGTTGCGCACTGCGCGCCCGCAACGATTCACCGATTTCGTTCAGGGTCTGGCGCAGCGCTGAATCCGGCTCCATCAAAGCCGGGATTTTGTCTTGCAGAAAGTCCTGCGCTTGCTTGGAATAGGTCGGCGCCGCCTCGATCAATGCGGCTAGCTGGTTGATGAATGTCGGGATCAAAATCAGGGCCATCACGATGAAGGCCAATATGGCAACAAATGTAATAATTAGCGTCGCCAGTACGCGCGAACACCCGGCCCGCTCCAACCGATCTGCGACCGGATCAAGGAAATAGGCGATTGCCGCACCGGCAACAAATGGCAGGATTACATTGCCCAAAGACCACAGGATCAGGGCCAGCACCGCAAGGCCAATTCCCCACCAACGCATCTGGTCGCCAACCGGTAATGCCATGTTTTCACCCTCGCGCTTGATCTGGCCGCAGTCATGGCCCAGCCCCCCCGGATTTGCAAGGAAAACCCCGTTGGCCACGCACCTGCGGCTGGCTTGCACTTCGGTCAAAAGGCCTGCACAAAGGTGGTGAACAGTTTGATCGGGGACTAGAATGTCAGCCAGCAAATCCGCCAGCACTGAAGGCCTGATTGCCCGCGCCGAAATCCTGCTGTCAACCCAGAACCTGCGCGACGACCTGCCGTTTTACACCCAGACGCTTGGGATGCGGCTTGATATGATCTTTCCCGCTGACAATCCGTCGGTTGCGGTATTGTCGGGTCACGGCCTGGCATTGCGCTTGCAACAAGGGGCTAAGGAAAGCCCCGGCACCATTCTGATCCACTGCGATGAACCCGACAGTTTTGCCGATGGCACGCGTGATCTGACAGCCCCCAACGGCACCCGGATCGAGATCAGGCCATTGAACCCACCGATGCAAATGCCTGAAACTGCGCATGAATTCACCGTGCGCCGCTTGCGGGACGAGGCGCCCTGGGTGATCGGCCGGGCGGGCATGCATTACCGCGACTTGATCCCGTCGCGGCTTGGCGGGTCGATCATTGCCAGCCATATCCGCATTCCCGATGGCGGGCCGGTGCCGGATA